>JAEWGQ010000186.1 GCA_023388235.1 Actinomycetes bacterium
CGACCTCCAGCGCGGTGTGCACCAGCGCCGCCGACCCCGGGTCGGCGTCCGCGACGCCCAGCGCGTCGAGCATGCCCAGCTGCTGCAGCAGCACGGGCCCCTGCCCCCAGGCGGCCGTCTTGTGCACGTGGACGCCGGCGAACCCGATCGCGACCGTCGGCTCCTCGGTCGCGCGCCAGGTGGCGAGGTCGTCCGCCGTGAGCAGGCCGGCGTGCGGGGTGCCGGACGAGTCCAGCACCGGCACCCGCACGAAGCGGTCGACCGCCTCCGCCACGAAGCCCTCGTAGAACGCGCGCCGCGCGGCCTCGATCTGCGCGAGCCGGTCCGGACCCGCGGCGTGCGCCTCCGCGAGCACCCGGGCGTAGGTGGCGGCCAGGTCGGGGTTGCGGAACCGGGCGCCCGGCCCGGGGACCGCCCCGCCGGGCAGGTACACCGCGGCGGACGTGGGCCAGTGCTCCGTGAACAGCCGCTCCACGGTCCGGATCGTGCGCACGGCCGCGGGCACGAGCGGGTACCCGTCCCGGGCGTAGCCGATCGCGGGGGAGAGCACGTCGGCGAGCGGGAGCGTGCCGTACCGGGCGAGCAGGTCGAGCCACGCGCCGAACGCGCCGGGCACCACGGCGGCGAGGTGCCCGGTGCCCGGGACGGCCTCGAGGCCGAGGTCCGCGTACGCGTCGGTCGTCGCCGCCGCGGGGGCGGTGCCCTGCCCGCACACGACGAACGTGTGCCCGTCCGCCGCCCGGTGCCCCATGACCGGGGCGTCGCCGCCGGGGCCGTTCAGGTGCGGCTCGACGACCTGCAGGGTGAAGCCGGCGGCCACCGCGGCGTCGAACGCGTTGCCGCCGGCCTCGAGCACGGCCATGCCGACGGCGCTCGCGAGCCAGTGCGTCGAGCCGACCATGCCGTGCGTGCCGACGAGCTCGGGGCGGGTGGTGAACACGGGCGGCTCCTGGCGCGGGCGGGACGGGCGGCGCCGCCCACGCTAGCCCCGCCGGGGAGCGGTCAGCCGGTGCGGCCGAGCAGCACCGCGTGCCAGGCGCCCGCGTGGTCCCCGCCGGACGCGTCGACCCGCACCTCGGTGACGTCCTGCGCCGCGACGGGCTGCTCGACCGGGTCGCCGCAGGCCACGCCGGGGTACTCGGTGGTGACCTGCCCGACGGCGGAGGTCACGTGCACGCGGACGTCGAGGGCCGTGGCCCCGGTGCACGAGAGCCGGACGCCCGTCAGCGCGACCGGCTGGTCGTAGGTCAGGGTGATCCCCGCGTCGTCGGGCTGCTCGTCGTCGAGCGCGGGGTCGGTCCGCGCGGTCGCGGTGCCGAGCGAGTCGTCCGCCGCCTCGCGGGTGCGGTCGCCGATCCACGCCCCGATCGCGGCGTCGGACGCGCCGGCGTCGGCGGAGGGCGTGGCGGTGCACCCTCCGAGCAGCAGGAGGAGCAGGACGGCGGCGGGAGCGGCGGTGCGGCGCACGCCCCGACCCTAGGACCTCGGGGCCGGTCCTGTCCGGCGAACCGGCCGCGGGGCTGCGGTCAGTGCCCGGGGGTCGCGGGCAGCTCGCCCGCCGGGTCCGGGGCCTCGCCGCGGCCGACGCGCGAGTGCCGGTACGAGTACACGGCGTAGATGACCATCCCGACCGCCAGCCAGGCCGCGAACCGCAGCCAGGTGAGGGTCGTGAGGTTCGACATCAGCCACAGGCACGCGACGCCCGAGATGATCGGCAGCACCGGCGACCACGGCACCCGGAACCCGCGCTTGAGGTCGGGGCGGCTGCGGCGCAGGATCGGGATGCCGAAGCTGACCAGCACGAACGCCGAGAGCGTCCCGATGTTGATCATCTCCTCGAGCAGCTCGACCTTCGACAGCCCGGCGATCAGCGCCACGACCACGCCGGCGCCGATCTGCAGCCGGACCGGCGTGCGGTACCGCGGCGAGGTCCGCGAGATGCCGCGGGGGAGCAGGCCGTCGCGGCTCATCGAGAACACGATCCGGGTGAGGCCGAGCAGCAGCACCATGATCACGGACGTCAGCCCGACGAGGATGCCGATGGAGATGACCTTGCCGGCCCAGTCGGCGCCGACCAGGACGAACGCGGTGGTCAGCGACGGCGCCCCCGACTCCGCGAGGTCGGTGTACGACACCATGCCGGTGACGACGACGGTCACGAGGATGTACAGCACGGTGACGATCGCGAGGCCGCCGAGGATGCCGCGCGGCACGGCGCGCTGCGGGTTCTTCGTCTCCTCGGCGGTCGTGGCGACGACGTCGAAGCCGATGAACGCGAAGAACACCAGCGCGGCCCCGGACAGGATGCCGACGACGCCGTACGTCGAGGGCTCCAGGCCGGACACGAACGCGAACAGCGACTGGTGCAGCCCGGAGCTCGACTCGGCGGGCTGCGACGGCGGCACGAACGGCGTGTAGTTGTCGGCGCGGACATAGAAGAAGCCCACGACGATGACGAACAGCGTGATGCCGACCTTGATGATCGTGAACACGCTGTTGACCCGGGTGCTCAGCTTGGTGCCCACGGCGAGCAGCGCGGTGAACACGCCGACCACCAGCACCGGGCCCCACTCGAGGTCCACGGGGCCCAGGTGCAGCGTGGTGGGCAGGTCCACCCCGAACAGCCCGAACGCGTCCGCGAGGTACACGCCCCAGAACTTCGCGATCACCGCGGCGGCGAGCAGCATCTCGAGGATGAGGTCCCAGCCGATGATCCACGCGACGAGCTCGCCGGCGGTGGCGTAGGAGAACGTGTACGCGGAGCCGGCGACCGGCAGCGTCGAGGCGAACTCGGCGTAGCACATGATGGCCAGCGCGCAGACGATCGAGGCGATGAGGAACGAGACGATCACGCTCGGGCCGGCGTAGTTCGCGGCGGCGGTCGCGCCGACCGAGAAGATGCCCGCGCCGACGGCGACGGCGACGCCCAGGACGGCCAGGTCCCAGGCGGTCAGGTCCCGGCGGAGGGACCGCTCCGGGTCGTCGACGCTGGCGAGCGAGTCCTCGACGGACTTGCGCCGCAGGACGCTGCGGTTCGTGATGGGCACCGGGTGCTCCCTCGGTCGACGACGCCGTGCCGCGCGAGCATGGCGAAGGTCGCGGGGGACCGCACGACGTGGTCCGGCATGTGAGACGCGGGTTTCAGACGCCGCCGGGGAAGCCGAGCTGGCGCCACGCCTCGTACACCGCGGTGGCCGCGGCGTTCGTCAGGTTCAGCGACCGGCGGCCCGGCAGCATCGGGATCCGCAGCCGGCCGGTGACCCCCGGGTGCTCCAGCGCCTCCGGCGGCAGCCCGGTCGGCTCCGGCCCGAACAGCAGCGCGTCGCCGTCGCGGAACTGCACGTCCGTGAACCGCGTCTGCGTGTGCGTCGTGAACGCGAACACCCGGCTCGGGGCCAGCGCCGCCATGGCCGCGTCCAGGTCCGGGTGCACGACCACGTGCGCGAGGTCGTGGTAGTCCAGGCCGGCCCGCTTGAGCCGCGGCTCGTCCATCACGAACCCCAGCGGCTCGACGAGGTGCAACGTGGCCCCCGTCGCGGCGGCCAGGCGGATGGCGTTGCCGGTGTTGCCGGGGATGCGGGGCTCGAAGAACACGACGTGCAGCACCGGGCGATGATCTCACCGCGGCCGGGCGCCCGGCGCGGGCGCTAGCGTGAGCGGCGGACCTGCACCACCCGCGAGAGGACCGTCGATGCCCACCATGCCCCCGTACCGTGCCGACGACGCGCGGTACGAGCAGATGCCGTACCGCCGCACGGGCCGCAGCGGTCTCGACCTGCCCGCGCTGTCCCTGGGGATGTGGCACAACTTCGGCGACGTGACGCCGATGGAGACGCAGCGGGCGGTGCTGCGCCGGGCGTTCGACCTCGGGATCACGCACCTCGACCTCGCGAACAACTACGGCCCGCCGTACGGGTCGGCCGAGGCGAACTTCGGGCGGCACCTCGCGCAGGACCTGCGGCCGTACCGCGACGAGCTCGTCATCTCGTCCAAGGCCGGCTACGACATGTGGCCCGGGCCGTACGGCGACGGCGGCTCCCGCAAGTACCTGCTCGCGTCGCTGGACCAGACGCTGCGGCGGACCGGGCTCGACTACGTCGACATCTTCTACTCGCACCGGCCCGACCCGTCGGTGCCGCTGGAGGAGACGATGGGCGCCCTGCACACCGCCGTCACCAGCGGGCGGGCGCTGTACGCCGGCATCTCGAACTACTCGCCGTCGCGCACCCGCGAGGCCGCCCGCATCCTCGCCGACCTCGGCACCCCGCTGCTCATCCACCAGCCGTCCTACTCGATGTTCAACCGGCACGTGGAGCAGGTCGCCGACGG
This sequence comes from Actinomycetes bacterium, assembly GCA_023388235.1. Taxonomy (GTDB): domain Bacteria; phylum Actinomycetota; class Actinomycetes; order Actinomycetales; family Cellulomonadaceae; genus Cellulomonas. The sequence goes on from JAEWGQ010000186.1 coordinate 4,330, forward strand.
CGAGTCCGAGACGCTGCTCGACACCGTGGGCGACCTCGGCATCGGGATGATCGTGTTCTCCCCGCTGCAGCAGGGCCTGCTCACCGGCCGGTACCTGTCCGGCGAGGTCCCCGCGGGGTCCCGCGCCGCCACCAGCCGGTTCCTGTCCGCCGACGCGATCTCCGAGGAGTACCTCGCCCGCGCCCGCGCCCTCGACGAGATCGCGCGCGGCCGGGGGCAGACGCTCGCCCAGCTCGCCCTCACGTGGGTGCTGCGCGACCCGCGCGTCACGTCCGCGCTGATCGGGGCGTCGTCGGTGGCCCAGCTCGAGGACAACGTCGCCGCGCTGACGGCCCCGCCGCTGACGGACGACGAGATCGCCGCGATCGAGCCGCACGCCGTCGACGGGACCGGGCGGCGGTGAGCGCCGGCCGCGTCCCCGTCGTCCTGCTGCACGGGCTGACCGACTCGTCCGCGTGCTGGCCGAGCGTGCGGCACCGCTACCCGGACCGCACGGTCGTCGCGCTGGACGCCCGGGGGCACGGCGGCGTCCCGCTGCCCGACGAGCCGTTCACGATCGCGGCGCTCGCCGCCGACGCCGCGGCCGACCTGCGTGCGCGGGGCCTGGGCCCGGCGCTGGTCGTCGGGCACTCGATGGGCGGGGTCACGGCCGAGGAGCTCGCCCTGACCGCGCCCGAGCTCGTGGCGGCGCTCGTGCTCGAGGACCCGGCGTGGCACGAGGACGGCCGGCTCGGCGCCGCCGCGGACGACGC
>JAEWGQ010000196.1 GCA_023388235.1 Actinomycetes bacterium
GCCAAGACCCACCGAACGACCAGCCACCCCGAACGAGGCGACCACCCGAGCGATGAACCATCTTGGCATCAACTACTAGGCACACTGTTGAGTTCTCAAAGAACAGACGCGCATCCCCCACTCACCCGTGCGGGCTCCTGGCCGGAGGCAACCGTTCAAACTTATCCGATCCGCCTCAGCCGGTCAAGTCCGTTCCGGACCGTCCGACCTGAGAAGATCGATCCTCGGCACGTCCGTCGGCGGGCACACAGGTCCCGTCGAGTCCTTGCCAAGGGGGTGGTCGTCCGCGGGACCAGCCACCGGGTTGATCCTCGGTGTCCGTTCCTCCCTGCCGGGCGACGTCGTAGAACATTACGCAGGTCCCGCAGGACCGTCAAATCGCGCCGGCGTGACGGCGGTCACCCGCATGATCCTGCGGATCTGGGGCCCTGGCGGGCCGCTGACCTCCCGGAACGGCGACGGCCCGCGCCGGCCCGGGGCGGGTCGGCGCGGGCCGTTCGGCTCGGGCGCGGTCGGTGGTGGCGTCAGTACAGGGCGCTGGCCAGGGCGCGGCGGGCGGCGGCGACCCGCGGGTCCTCGGGTCCGACGACGTCGAACAGCTCCACCAGGCGGACGCGCACCCGCTCGCGCTCCGCCCCCGCCGTCACCCGGACGGTGTCGACCAGCCGCGCGAAGGCGTCCTCGACCTGGCCGCCGAGGACGTCCACGTCCGCGACCGCGAGCTGGGCGTCGACGTCGGCGGGGTCGGCGGCGGCCGCAGCGCGCACGGCGCCGAGGTCGACGTCGCGGGTCCGGGACAGGAGGCCGACCTGCGCGAGACCGGCACGCGCCATGTCGTCGCGCGGGTTCTCGCGCAGCGCCTGCTCGTACGCGGTGGCGGCGGCGTCGAGGTCGTCACGCTCGATCGCGTCGTACGCGGCCTGGTGCAGCGGGGGCAGCGGCGGCTCCTCGGGCTCGGCCGGCGCCTCGGGGGCGTCGTCCCGGGGCGGGACGGTCCCGGTGATGCCGTTGGCCGCGGCGGCCTCGAGGACCTGGTCGAGCACGCCCCGGACCTGGTCGAGCTGCGGCACGCCCTGGAACAGCGGCAGCGGCTGACCGGCCAGCACGGCCACGACCGACGGCACCGACTGCGCCTGGAACGCCGCGGCCACCTGGGGGTTGGCCTCCGAGTCGATGCGCGCCAGGAGCAGCCGGCCGGCGTACTGGTCCGCGAGGGTGCCGAGGTCGCGCGCGAGGTTGATGCTCGCCTCGCTCCACGACGCCCACAGCAGGACCACGACCGGGTGCTGCGTCGAGGACTGCACGAGAGCCGGGAAGCCCTCGGTGTCGACGTCCACCACGTACGCGCCCGGCGCGGGCAGACCCCCGGGGGTCCCGGGCGCCGGGGTGGCCGGGCGGCCGAGCCCCGACAGGTCGACGGCCCCGCGCACGTCGAGGCGCGGCTGGTGGGCCGGGTTCTGGCTCATGCTGCTGTGCTCCTGCTCTCGGGTCTGCTCACGATGTCACGGGCCGGCGTCACGCACCGGTGACCGCGGTGCGGGCGTGCTCGGCCGCCAGCACCCGGACCTGCTGCTCGCCGCCGGCCGGCGGCACGTACAGCGCTACCACGTCCGTCCAGGTCCGCACCAGGTTCTGCGTCACGCTGCCCACGCCCGCGAGCGCCGCGTCGAACGGGTCGCTGAGCGTGATGCTGCCCTGGCTCAGGGCCACCGTCGTGACGGTGGAGAGCTCGCCGACCACGATCGCCCCGCCGTCGTCCGTCCGCAGAGCCGTCACCTGCCCCTCGACGGGGGCCACCGTCTCCGTGACCGTCGCGACCTCCTGCAGGCTGGCCGCCGTCTGGGCACGGGTGTCGAGCAGCGCCGTGCGGAAGAAGTCCGCCGGGAACGTCGCGGCGTACGCGGAGGCGTCCCCGTTCGTGAGGACGTCCGCGTACTGGGCGAGCGCCTCCGCCGGGCTGAGCAGCAGGCTGTCGTCGTCGGGCGCCACCGGTTCGCTGCCGATCTCCGGGCGCTCGGTGGCGGGCATCTGGACGGACGGGCCCAGGCGGGCCCACCCCCACAGCCGGTACGGCTCCCGGGGGCCGGCCTGCTCGAGGACGAGCAGCAGCGGGGCCTGCAGGTCGTCGGGCTGCTCGGTCACGACCATCTGGGTGCGCGGCCACGTCGTGGTGCTGGGCACGATCTGCGTCTGCGCGGTGAGCGGCAGCGTCGCCGGCGGCCGGGCTCCCCCGGTGGCGGCGGCGCGGGCGTACTCGGCGGTCCGGATCGTGAGCGCCGGCCCCGTGAGCCGGGCGGGCAGGCCCGCGGGGTCCAGGGCGGTGTCGCCGGCGGCGAGCACCTCGCCCACCTGGTCCAGCACCGACGTCGACTGCGCGACGGTCAGCACGGGCGGCGGGACGGCGGGCGCGGCGTCCGGCTGCGGCTCGGGCACCGGCGTGGCACAGGCCGCGAGGCCGAGCGCCGCGGCGAGCACGAGCGCGGTCGCGGCGGCACGGCGGCGGCGCCGGGCGGCGGCCCGGACCGGTCGGGATGCGGTGCGTGCGGTGGTCATCGGTCCTCCTCCGTGCGCTGGTCGTCGTCAGGTCGTGCGCCGCCCTCCTCGGGGAAGCCCCACATGCGGCGCCAGGCGTCGGCGCGCCCCGCCCGGGCCGGGTCCTCCTCGGGCTCCCCCGGCCGCGGCGCGCTGCCGGACCCGGTCGTCGGGGCCGCGGACGGGCTCGCCGGTGCACCGGGGACCGGGGACCACGCGGTCGCCGGAGCGCCGGTCGCGGGCTGCTCGGGCGGGCTCGCGGGCGACGCGGCGGGGGCGGCCGGCCGCGGACGGCGCCACGG
>JAEWGQ010000212.1 GCA_023388235.1 Actinomycetes bacterium
GGCAGGTCGGGTACGGCGACCGGCCCGGCCGGGGTCGAGGCGCGCCCGCCGGCGACGCGGGACGCGGCCCCTGCGGACGGCACCGCACCGCTGGTCCGCAGGACGCCCTCGGACGGCACCGCACCGCCGGTCCGCCCGGCACCCTCGCACGGCCCGCCGCCACCGGGCAGGGCGCCCCCACGGAGCAGCGCGTCCCTCCGGAGCAGCGCGTCCCCACCAGGCAGCGCGTCCCCACCAGGCAGCACGTCCCCACGGAGCAGCGCGCCCCCACGGAGCAGCGCGCCCCCACCGGCCGGCACGCCCGCGCGGGCCTGCTCCCCCGCCGACACCGCCTCCCCGGCCGGGGCCGGCTCCCCCGCCGGGGCGAGCACCGCGAGCGCCGCCGTCCCCTGGACCGCGAGCGCCCCCGACGGCCCGCCGTCGGAGGGCCGTGCGAGACTGCGCGCCCCGGTCCGCAGCTCGGCGTGCGCGAGGGCGGCACGGGCCCGGGCGATCCGCTCCTGCTGGTTCACCGCCGCACCTCCTCCCGACACCTGGCCCGCCACCCGGCCCACCACCCGATCCGTTCGAACACGTGTTCGATTGTGCCAGTAGACGCCGACATCCCGGACCGCGTCAATCCGGCGTCACCCGCCGGTGGGGACCACGCCCGGCGTGCCGCGCGCGACCCGCCGCAGCCCCTGCGCCGGCCCCGCGGGCGGGGCAGGATGGCGGGGTACGCACGCCCCCTGGGAGGAGCACCATGGCCGTCTCGCTGACCCGTCCCGTCGCCCCCGAGCCGTACGCGCTGCTGCCGTCCGTCGCCGGCTTCGACGTCGCGAGCGCCGACGTCGTGCACGGCGAGCCGATGGACGCGACGTTCGCGGCCGACGGCGGCAACGTCTCCCCCGCGCTGGAGTGGTCCGGGTTCCCGGAAGGCACCCGCTCCTTCGTCGTCAGCTGCTTCGACCCGGACGCCCCCACCCCGGCGGGCTTCTGGCACTGGACGGTCGTCGACCTGCCGGCCGGCACGACCTCGCTGCCCCGGGGCGCGGGCGCGGCGGAGGGCGGGCTGCTGCCGGAGGGCGCGTTCCAGGTCCGCGGCGACGGCGGCACCGTGGGCTACGAGGGCGCGGCGCCCCCGCCCGGTGACCGGCCGCACCGGTACGTGTTCGCGGTGCACGCGCTCGACGTCGAGCACCTCGACGTCCCGCGGGAGGCGACGCCCACGGCGGTCGCGTTCACCGCGCTGTTCCACACCCTCGGCCGCGCGACCATCGCCCCGACGTACGCCCGCTGACCGCCGCGCTCACCCCGCGGGCAGCTCCAGCACCATCCCGGTCGCCCCGGGGGCGACGTCCCGGAACCCGAGCGACTCGTACAGCCGCCGCCCCGGCGGGTCGGCCACGAGCGTCACGTACGCCCCCTGCGGCGCCCGGGCGCGCACGTCGTCGAGCAGCCGGGTCAGCACCCGCCGCCCGAGCCCGCGCCGCTGGTGCCCCGGGTCCACCGCCATGTCCGCCACCAGGAAGTACCACCCGCCGTCCCCCACCACCCGGCCCATCGCGACGACCCGGCCCTCGGCGGTCCGCACGTGGCACCAGGACCAGCTCCCCGCGAGCGCCCCGTCGGCCTGGTCGGGGCGCTTGGGGGTGAGCCCGGAGTCCTCGCGCAGGCGCAGGTAGTCGGCGCGCGGCGGCGCGGCGGGCACCAGCACGTAGGGATCGGCGGCGAACGGGTCGGAGGCAGCCGGGTCGGAGGCGGCCGGGTCGGCAGCGGACGGGTCAGGGGCGGCCGGGCGGGCGACGGACGGATCGGCGGCCGACCGGCCGACGGCCGACCGATCAGCGGCCGACCGATCGACGGCCGACCGATCAGCGGCCGACCGATCAGCAGCAGCCGGGTCGGCGGCGGACGGGTCGGCGGTCACGCCCCCATCATGACCGCACCCGGCGAGCGGCCGGCCCCCGTGGGTACGCTGCCGCCATGCCGACCCTGGGGACCCTGACCTGGCTGCGCGCCGTCGACCACCTGGACCTGCTCGCCGAGCCGACCGCCGCCGCGCTGTCCGGCTGGGCCGCCGTGGACCCGGCGGTCGCGGACCAGGTGCTCGTGACGGAGATCGACCCGGACCTCGCGGACACCGCGGCGATGACCGAGGCGTACGACCTGCCCCTGGCGGCGTCCGCGAACTGCGTGCTCGTGTCGGGCCGGCGCGCCGGGGACGAGCGCGTGGCCGCCGCGGTGGTGCGGGCGACGACCCGGGCCGACGTGAACAACGCCGTCAAGCGCCTGCTCGACGTGCGCAAGGCGTCGTTCCTCCCGGTGGACCGGGCCGTCGAGGAGTCCGGGATGGAGTACGGCGGCATCACCCCGCTGGGCCTGCCGTCCGGCTACCGGGTGCTGGTGGACGCCGCCGTGGCGGCGGACGACGGCGCCGCGGGCGGCACGGTGATCATCGGGTCCGGCCTGCGCCGCTCGAAGCTCGCCCTGCCGGGGGCGCTGCTGGCCGCGGCGCCGGGTGCGGAGGTCGTCCCGGGGCTCGGCCTGGCCTGATCCCCCGCGCGCCGCCCTCCGCGCGCCCCGGCCTTCCGCAAGCGCCCCACCCCTCCGCGAGCGCCCCGGCCCCGCACGGCCCCGCCC
>JAEWGQ010000242.1 GCA_023388235.1 Actinomycetes bacterium
CAGCGGCGGCGGGGCGTCGTGCCCGCGCTGCGTGGGGAGCGTCCCCGGGGGCGCCGTCGGGCGGAGCCCCGCGGGCTGCGGTGCGCCGGGGCGGCCGGGAGCCGCGGTCCCGGCGCGCGCGGGACCGGCGTCGAGTGCCGACATCCTGGATCCTCTCGGTGTGGCGATCCGCCTGACACGCATCCCATCGGCGCGCGCAAGCCGCTCCTGAAGCCGGCGGCGGTGTTCACCCGCGGGCGCATCCCCCGCGTGCGCGAGGATGTCCCCGTGCCCCCGACGTTCTCCGGCGACCTCGATCCCATCGACGAGGCGATCCTGCGTGAGCTCGCCGTCGACGCGCGGGCATCCTACGCCGATCTCGGCGCCGTCGTGTCGCTCTCGGCCCCGGCGGTGAAGCGCCGGGTGGACCGGCTGCGCGAGCGCGGCGTCGTCCGCGGGTTCACCGTCCTGCTGGACCCCGCGGCCCTGGGCTGGGCGACCGAGGCGTTCATCGAGCTGTTCTGCCACGGGTCGACCAGCCCGGCGACGATGCGGTCGGCGGTCGAGCGGTACCCCGAGGTGGTCGCGGCCAGCACCGTCACCGGCGACGTGGACGTCGTCGTGCAGGTGCGGGCCCGCGACATGCGCCACCTGGAGCAGGTGGTGGAGCGGCTGGCGGCGGAGCCGTTCGTGGCGCGCACGCGCTCGACCGTCGTGCTGTCCGCGCTGGTGCGGCGCCCCGACGTGCCGCCACCCGCCTGACGCTCAGCCCGCGGACGCGGTCCCGCCCCCGGCGCCCGCGGCCTCGGCGCGCTCCAGGCACCGGTTGGTCACGACCATCACCGGGCAGGCCGAGTGGTGCAGGACGGCCTGGCTGGTCGACCCGAGCAGCAGCCCGGTGAACCCGCCGCGCCCGCGCGAGCCGACCACGAGCAGGTCCGTGGCGGACGAGAACTCGGTGAGCAGCTCCGCGCCGGTGCCGTCCAGCACGTGCCGGCGCACGGTGAACTCCGGGTGGTCGGCCAGCGCCCGGTCGACCACGACGTTCAGGCCCTCGGTGACGTCCGCGAGCACCTGCGCCTGGTCGATGGTGGCCGGCAGCCACGCCATCACGCCCGAGCCGCTGCCCACCGGCACGCCCGCGACGGCGGTGAGCTCCGCGCCCCACGCCTGCGCCTCCTCGATGGCGTAGCGCAGCGCGAGGTCGGCCTGCGGCGACCCGTCCACCCCGACCACCATCCGGCGCACCGGCCGCACGACCGGCGTGGACTCGTCGCCGGGGATGATCCCGCCGCGGCGCTGGTCCCGCAGCGGGACGACCACCGTCGGGCAGTGCGCGTGCGCGGGCAGCGTGGAGGACACCGTGCCGAGCAGCCGGTCGGCGAACCCGCCCTTGCCCCGCGTGCCGACCACCGCCAGCGACGCGTCCCGGGACATCTCCACCAGCACGGCGGCGGCGTCGCCCGTCGCCACGGTGGTCGTGACCTCCAGGTCCGGACCGCCCTCGACGCGCTGGCGCGCCTCCGCGAGCACCGCGCGGGCGCCCTGCTGGATCGCGGTGTCGTCCAGGGCCGCGTACCCGCCGTCCAGCGACGCGGCCGTGAACGAGGGCAGCGTGTACGAGCAGACCACGTGCAGCGGCCGCTGCCGCGTCCGGGCCTCCGCCGCCGCCCAGTCGAGGGCGTGCATGCTCGCCGCCGACCCGTCGACTCCGACGAGGATCTCCGCGTCCCGCTTCATGGTCTGACCTCCTTGGCGTCCACCCCCAGTGTGCGCCCGCGGCATGCCTCGACACCACCCGACACGGGGGCGGACGTGGAGAAGTCTTGAACCGCGCTTTGACTCGGGCGGCGGCTACGCCACGAGGTACGCCGACCACGCCGGCTCGTCGAGCGCCGCCCCGTGCAGGAACGCCGACGCACCCCGCGGGGGCGACGGCGTGTACGCCAGCTCCCAGCCGAGCTCGTGCAGCAGGCGGTCGGCCTTGCGGTGGTTGCAGCGGCGGCACGCGGCCACGACGTTCGCCCACTCGTGCCGCCCGCCGCGCGAGCGGGGGTGCACGTGGTCCACCGTGTCGGCGTGCGACCCGCAGTACGCGCACCGGTGGTCGTCGCGCTGCAGCACCGTGCGCCGGGTCGGCGGCAGGGGGCGCCGCACCGGCACGTGCACGTAGCGCGTGAGCGACAGGACCACCGGCAGCGGGACGGCGGCGCGCTCGGAGTGCAGCACCCGGCCGTCCGACTCGAGCACGGTGGCCTTGCCGGACATGACGAGGGTGACCGCGCGCGACAGCGCGACCACGCACAGCGGTTCGAGGCTGGCGTTCAGGAGCAGCGTCCTGGGTGGCGCGGGCAGCAGCACGGCGTTACTCCTTGACCAGGTCGAGGGCCCGCCTGGCTGACGGGCCCGCTGGGGGAGGCACAGCAGTTGCAGCGTACGCGCACCCGCGGCGCGCACGCTCCGGCTTTCCCGCGCCGCCGCCGTCCCGGGACGCCGCGACCCCCACGGCCGGTGGCCGTGGGGGTCGCGGGGACGTGCCTGCTCAGCCGATGCGGATGAACGTCGGCGAGGACTGCCAGATGCTGCGGAACTGGATCGTCTTGCCGGGACGCGGCGAGTCGATCTGCTGGTCGCCGCCCGCGTAGATCGACACGTGGCCGGGGGTCCAGATGATGTCGCCCGGCTGCGCGTCCGCGGCGGAGACCACGGTGCCGGCGCCCTTGATCGCGGACGACGTGCGCGGCAGGGAGATGCCGAGCTGCGCGTAGACGTAGGAGACGAAGCCGGAGCAGTCGAAGCCGTCGGGCGTCGTGCCGCCGGAGACGTACGGGACGCCCACGTAGCGGGCGGCCACCTCGAGGACGGCGTTGCCGGAGACCGACTGCGGCACCGCGGCGGTGGCGGCGGCCGGGGCGGCGGTGGCCGTCGCGGTGGCGGCGGCGGTGGCCGTCGCGGTGGCGGCGGCGGTGGTGCGCTGGGCGCTGCGCGACGTGGCGCGCTGCACGACCGGCTCGGGGGCCGGCTCGGGCTCGGGGACGACCGCGGTCACGGCCGGGGCCTCGAAGGTCCACGCGGCGTCGGCCGGGGAGGTCACGACCGGGGCGGTGTCGAGCACCGTCTTCGCGGAGGCGGTCAGCGCGGTGGTGTCCACCGCGGAGAGGGCCTGGTCGCCGGAGCTGCTCGCGGCGGTCGCGGGGACGGCGACCATGGAGACCATCAGGCCCGAGGACGCCGCGACGACAGCGGTGCGGCGACCGGCCAGGGCGATGGTGCCCGTGGCGGCGGTGGCGAGATCGGTCAGGGGGGTCACGGGGCGACGCGCAGAACGGTGTCGGGCGCGCACAGCACTTGCGGACACGTACAGCCTCTCCTGGCGCCTACGAGGTGAGCTGTCGGGTTCGGGTTGGAGATACCCGGCCGCGTGGCGCTCCCGGACGGACCGGTCGCGTCGCGCGGCTTCACCCCAAGGACACCGTCACCGGTGCCCGCATGTGGTTCCCCCGCCCCTGCCGGCGAGTCAGTTCGGACCTCGGGCGGCGGCAGGGCTCGGCGTACCGTCCAAGGGCTCGGCCGGAGGAGGGTTCCGTCGAGCAGGACCGACCGTACCGGACCCCCGAGCCGATTGTCACGCTCCGGTCACGGTCCGTTCTCCGTGCGGGTGAACGGCCGTACGCACCGGCAGGTCACCGGGACGCCGACGGCCCCGCGGGTGGCGTACGCCACACACCGCGGGGCCGTCGGGAGCGCCGTGCGGGGACCGCCCGCCGGGCCGCTCAGGAGGCGGACAGGAACACGTGCCGCGCGACCTCCTGCGGCAGGTCCAGCACCGTCTCGGCGCCCGGGGCGCCGACGGTCACGACGCCGCCGTTCTTCTCGACCACGACCTCCTTGCCCGGGGTCACGCCCGCCTGCGCGAGCCGCGCCAGCAGCTCGACGTCGATCTGGATCGGCTCCCCGATGCGGGCGACCACGGCCTTCGTCGGGCCGCCGGCCGCCGTCGCGAGCGCGACCGAGGACTGCACGCCGTCCAGGAAGCCGACGGGCGTGCGCTCCTCCCCGATCTCGTCGAGCCCGGGGATCGGGTTTCCGTACGGGTCGAAGTGCGGGTGGTCGAGCAGCCCGGCCAGGCGCCGCTCGACGCGCTCGCTCATGACGTGCTCCCAGCGGCACGCCTCCTCGTGCACGTACTCCCAGTCGAGGCCGATCACGTCGACCAGGAGCCGCTCCGCCAGGCGGTGCTTGCGCATGACGCGCATGGCCTTGGACTGGCCGTCCTCGGTCAGCTCGAGGTGCCGGTCCCCGGACACGACGACGAGCCCGTCCCGCTCCATGCGGGCGACCGTCTGCGACACGGTCGGGCCGCTGTGCCCCAGGCGCTCGGCGATCCTGGCGCGCAGCGGCGTGATGCCCTCCTCCGTGAGCTCGTAGATGGTCTTCAGGTACATCTCGGTCGTGTCGATCAGGTCACTCACGCCGGGGCCCCTCCTGTCGTGCGCACGGACGTCCGTCCACAGGCTAGTCGGCCCGCCGAGGGCGTGGGGCGTGCGCGTATCGTGCGGCGCGTGACCGTGACGCCCGCCACCGTGACCATCCCGCCGCACCTGCTGCCGTCGGACGGCCGGTTCGGGTCCGGGCCCGCGAAGGTCCGCGAGGCCCAGGTGCGCGCGCTCGCCGACGTCGGGCGGACGCTGCTGGGCACCTCCCACCGCCAGGCGCCCGTGCGCACGCTCGTCGGCCGGGTCCGCGCGGGGCTCGGCGAGCTGTTCGGGCTGCCGGACGGCTACGAGGTGGCGCTCGGCAACGGCGGCTCCACGGCGTTCTGGGACCTGGCGACGCTGTGCCTGGTCGAGCAGCGCTCCGCGCACGCGGTCTTCGGGGAGTTCGGGTCGAAGTTCGCCGCCGCGGCCGCCCGCGCGCCGTTCCTCGCCGAGCCGGTCGTCACCGAGGTGCCCGCGGGCACGTCCGCGACGCCCGCGGCCACCGACGGGGTCGACGTCTACGCCTGGCCGCACAACGAGACGTCCACCGGCGCCGTCGCCCCGGTGCGCCGCGTGCCCGGCTCCGCGGACCAGGGCGCGCTCGTCGTCGTGGACGCCACGTCGGCCGCCGGCGGGCTCGCGGTCGACGTCGCCCAGACCGACGCCTACTACTTCGCGCCGCAGAAGTCGTTCTCGTCGGACGGCGGGCTGTGGCTCGCCGCGCTGTCCCCCGCCGCCGTCGAGCGGGCCGCGCGCATCGAGTCCTCGGGTCGGTGGGTGCCGGAGTTCCTGTCGCTGACCACCGCCGTCCGCAGCTCGCGGGCGGACCAGACGCTCAACACCCCGGCGATCGCCACGCTCGTGCTGCTCGCGGAGCAGGTCGACTGGATGCTCGCCAACGGCGGGCTCGCGTGGTGCGCCGAGCGGACCGCCACGTCCGCCGGCCACCTGTACGGCTGGGCCGAGGCGCGCGACTGGGCCGCCCCGTTCGTGGCGGACCCGGCGCAGCGCTCGCCGGTCGTCGGCACCATCGACCTGGACCCGCGGATCGAGGCGCCGACCGTCGCCCGCATCCTGCGCGCCCACGGGATCGTCGACGTCGAGCCCTACCGCAAGCTGGGCCGCAACCAGCTGCGGGTCGCGATGTTCCCCTCCGTCGAGCCGGACGACGTGCTCGCCCTCACCGCGTGCCTGGACCACGTGGTGGACCGGCTGGGCTGAGGCCGCGCACGGCGCGGTCCCGGGCGGGATCCCCGCCCGGGACCGGCCGGGAGCACCCGGGGCCCGCCGGCGTCAGCGCCCGCGGTGCACCCGCCGCACGGACAGCGTCACGAGCGCGGACCCGAGGAGCACCGCGGCACCGGCTCCCGCGAGCAGCGGCCAGGCGTTCGCGCCGGTCGCCGCGAGCACGGCGGACCGCACGCCCGGCACGGAGTCCGGCGCGGCGAGCACCTGCGACGTGGTGCGGACCGTCGCGGCGACCCGGGAGGCGGCCGGCGGGTTCGCGCACGCGGACGTGGGCGGCGGGTACGCCACGACGGTCGACACCGACGGGTTGACCTCGAACTCGATCGTCACGCTGGGCCGCGCGTAGTCGAACTCGTCACCCTCGGTCCACGTGCCGTCGGCGTTCTGCGTCCACCCCGGCCAGTCGACCGTGCGGCCGTCCTGCACCACGGTCCCCGGCCAGTTGACGCGGCCGCTCAGCGGCAGCCCGGACTGCACCTGCGACCGGCCCGCGGGGTCCACCCACGTGAGCGTCACGGTGGTGTTCGGCGTGCCGTAGGGCTGCACCGCGTAGTCGAGCACCGGGGTGTCCCCGACGCAGAGGGCCTCCGCCCGCAGCAGCGCCAGCTCGCAGCGCCCCGTGGGCGCGTACCCGCCCGCCGCCGCGGTCGCGCACGCCGTCGACGGGTCCGG
>JAEWGQ010000290.1 GCA_023388235.1 Actinomycetes bacterium
CGTCCGCACCGTCGTCGTCGGTCCGCTCCCCGCGCGCCGCGGCACGCGCCTGCTGGGCCGCGGCGGCCACGTCGGCCCGCATCCCGGCCATCGACCCCGCGACCTCGGCCCGCACCTGCGCCGCGAGGTCGCGGACGGTCCGCGCGAGCTCGTGCTCCAGCACCGAGAGCTCCCCCCGGTGCGCCTCGAGCTCGTCGCGGCCGCGCTCGGTCAGCCCGTAGAGCGTCTTGCGGCCCGCCGCCGTGCGGGCGACGAGCCCCTCCTCCTCGAGCCGGGCCAGCCGCGGGTACACCGTGCCCGCGCTGGGGCGGTAGGTGCCGCCGAACCGCTCGGACAGCGCCGTGATGAGCTCGTACCCGTGCCGGGGCCCGGACTCGAGCAGCGAGAGCAGGTAGAGCCGGAGCTGGCCGTGCGCGAAGACGGCCATCAGATGCCCGCGCCGGGATCCGTCCCGTCGGCGACCGGCTCCGCCAGGGGCGCCCCGTGCAGCACGGTGAGGTGGCCGGAGACGGTCTGGGAGGTGACGAAGCAGGTGGCCCGGTCGTCGCGCAGGTCGACGCTCGTGCGGCCCGGCCGCCGGTCGCCGTGCTCGACGCCGTCGACCACCACGCGGCCGGAGACGGAGCGCGCCTCGATCCCGACGCCGTGGCCGGCGGGCAGCCGCACCGCCACGTCGCCGGAGACGGTGCGCACGTGCACCGCGGAGCTCGCCGCGAGGCAGTCCAGCGTCACCTCGCCCGAGACGGTCGTGACGGAGACGCGGGACAGCGCGCCCGAGGCCGTGGCCGCGCCCGACACGGTGCCGACCGACAGGTCGCCCGCGTGGTCGCGCACGACGACGTCGGACGACACGCTCTTCACCGACAGCGCCCCGTGCGTGCCGTCCACGACGACAGCGCCGCCGACCGTGGAGACCGTCGCGTCCTGGTCCACGCCCGCGACCAGCAGGTCCGCGTTGACGGACGTGAGCGACACGGCCACCGACCGCGGCACGGTGAGGTGCACCTCGACCCGGTCGCGCTGGTGCGGCCCGCGCAGGCGGTCCAGCAGCCCGTCGAGCCCCGTGACCGACCGCACCCCCGCCCACAGGGCGCCGTCCGCGTACGTGACCTCCAGCGGGAGACCGTCCACGCGGTGCACCTCGAGGCGCGCGGCCGTCGCGGCCGGGTCCTCGTGCGCGACGACGTCGACGCGCCCGCCGTTGACCTGGACGCGCAGCGTGCGCACGTCGGGGACCTCGATGGTCTGCGGGCCGATGACGACCCAGGACTCGGTGGCCATGACGGGGCTCCTCGCAGTCGAGATATATCGCGTCCGACCACGCTAGCCCCGGTCGTCCGGGACCACAAGGGCGGCCTCAGGCGATGAGGCCCACCGCCCGCAGCTCGACCGTGAGGTCCTGCGGGTTGGTCGCCACGGCCAGCGCCTCCTCGTAGGTCACGGCGCCCTCCCCCACCAGGCGCACGAGGTGCTGGTCGAAGGTCTGCATCTTGTAGTACGAGCCCTGCTTGATGAGGTCCAGCAGGGGCTCCGAGCCGGCCGGGTCCACGATCGCCTCGGCCGTGCGCCCCGTGTTGACCAGCACCTCCACGACCACCGTCCGGCCCCGGCCGTCCGCCCGGCGCACCAGGCGCTGCGACACGATGCCCCGCAGGGTCTGGGCGAGCGCGACGCGGACCTGCTGCTGCTCGTGCGGCGGGAAGAAGTCGACGACCCGGTTGACCGACTCGGCGGCGTCGATGGTGTGCAGCGTCGACAGCACGAGGTGCCCGGTCTCCGCGGCCGACAGCGCCGCGCGCACGGTCTCCACGTCGCGCATCTCGCCCACGAAGATCACGTCGGGGTCCTGCCGCAGCGCGGCCCGCAGCGCCACGGTGAAGTCGGCCGTGTCCTGGCGGATCTCGCGCTGGGAGATGATGCCGCGCTTGTCCGGGTGCAGCACCTCGATCGGGTCCTCGATCGTCACGATGTTGGCCTCGCGCACCGTGTTGATCAGGTCGATCATCGACGCCAGCGTCGTCGTCTTGCCCGACCCCGTCGGCCCGGTGACCAGCACGAGCCCGCGCGGCTCGAGCGCGAGCTCGCCCAGCACCTCCGGCAGGCCGAGCTCCTGGAGCGACTGCGCCCCCATCGCGACGAGCCGGAACACCAGCCCGTAGGTCCCGCGCGCCTGGTAGGCGTTCACCCGGAACCGGCCCACGCCCGACAGCGAGAACGCGAAGTCCGCCTCGTGCGAGTGCGCGAAGTCCTCCGCGAGCTCGGGCGGCAGCACCTCGTCGAGCATGTTCGCCGTGTCCCGCGGCGTCAGGGCCGGCACCTGCAGCCGGCGCAGCCGCCCGTCGACGCGGACCCGCGGCTCGGAGCCGACCTTCACGTGCAGGTCGGAGCCGCCGGCCTGGGCCAGCGCGTGCAGGAGGGGGACGACGGACTGCGGCTGCTCGTTCACCCCCTGTTGATCGGTCGGCGGGCGCCGGTCCTTGAACGCTCCGTGCGGACCCACCCCGGCCGGTGTGGGACGATGGGGGGTCACTGGGCCGTCGGGGCATCCTCCGTCACGGCCGGAAGCCTGACCAGGGAGAGATCGATGAGCAAGCGTGGCCGCAAGCGCCGTTCCCGCGCCGGGAGCTCCGCCAACCACGGCAAGCGCCCCAACGCCTGAGCCTCAGGCGTCGCGAACGCACGAAGGGCCCGGTGCACCACGCACCGGGCCCTTCGTCGTCGGACGGGTGCTCAGGGCATCCGCGTCACGCGCAGCTCGGTCAGGCGCGCGTGGATCTTGACCCGCAGGTCGGCCGGCGCCTGCTCCTGGCAGCAGCGGCGGACGAGCTCCTTGAGCATGGTCTCCACCGCCATCTCGTCCAGGCACGGCCGGCAGTCCTCGATGTGCGCCCGGACCTGCGCGGCGTCCAGCGGCTCCAGCTCGCGGTCCACGTACGCGAACAGCCGGCCGAGCGCCTGCTCGCAGTCCGGGCCGCAGCCCCCGGACGTCCCCCCGGCGGCTCCCGCCGCCGCGTCCCAGCCCGTCATCGCGTCCTCCTCGATGATCCCGTCCCGGCCTCGTCGGCCGGCGCCGCGGCCACGAGCCCCCGGTCGCGGGCGTAGTCGGCCAGCATCTCGCGCAGCTGGCCCCGTCCGCGGTGCAGCCGGGACATCACCGTCCCGATCGGGGTCCCCATGATCTCGGCGATCTCCTTGTAGGCGAAGCCCTCGACGTCGGCGAGGTACACGGCCATCCGGAAGTCCTCGGGCAGCCGCGCCAGCGCGTCCTTCACGTCCGAGTCCGGCAGGTGGTCGAGCGCCTCGGCCTCCGCGGACCGCAGGCCGGTCGACGTGTGCGACTCGGCGCGCGCGATCTGCCAGTCCTCGATCTCGTCCGCCTGGGACTTCTGCGGCTCGCGCTGCTTCTTGCGGTACGTGTTGATGAACGTGTTCGTCAGGATCCGGTACAGCCAGGCCTTGAGGTTCGTCCCCGGCCGGTACTGGTGGAACGCCGCGAACGCCTTCGCGAACGTCTCCTGCACCAGGTCCTCGGCGTCCGACGGGTTCCGGGTCATGCGCAGCGCAGCGCCGTACAGCTGGTCCAGGTAGACCAGCGCCTCGGTCTCGAACCGCTCGGTGCGCGCCGCGTCGTCCTCGGACTCGGGGGCGCGGGTGGTGTCCTCGCTCATCGGCACCGAGCCTAGTCCGCGCGCGAGGGGGACGCCGGGCGCCGGGGGTGCGGCGAGCACCGTCGTCGGCCGGTCGAGGGTGGCACAGGTCATGGCCTGCACAACACGACCGGGCCCGCGGTGCATTCCCGGGCGGCGCGCGGCTGGGCCCGCCACTAGGTTGGGGCCGGAGCGTCCGCGCGTCGCGGACGCAGCGAGGGAGGACGTCATGCTGCTGCGCCGGATCGCCCGACCGCTGTTCGCGTCGTGGTTCCTGAGCGAGGGGGTCGACGCGCTGCGGCACCCGGGCGCCCACGTGGGCGTGGCGCGCGGCGCGGTCGAGCGGCTCGCGTCCGCCGTGCCCGCCGGCGCGCTCGGCGGGGCGCTCGACGCCTACCGGCACCCGACGGACTCCCAGCTCACCACGGTGG
>JAEWGQ010000367.1 GCA_023388235.1 Actinomycetes bacterium
CCGAGCAGGTCGTCCTGCTTCGGGGCGAACGCGAACGCCCGGTAGAAGAGGCCCGCGATCGCGGCGCCGAGGAGCGGCGCGACCCAGAAGACCCACTGCTGCTTCCACAGGTCCCCGTCGCCCGCGAACACGGCCGACGCCATGGAGCGCGCCGGGTTGAGCGACGCGTTCGTGACGGGCACCGCGACGAGGATCAGGGCGGTGAGGGTGAGGCCGATGACGACCGGCGCGTACTGCACGGTCGCGCGCTTGTCGGTCACGCCGAGGATCACGCCGACGAAGACCGCGGTCGCGATGGTCTCGATGAGCAGCGCGGCGAGCAGCCCGAACTCGGTGCCGCCCTGCGACGCCGTGGAGAGGGACGAGAAGTCCCCGTAGCCGTTCGCGGTCGACACGAAGAGGCCGCCGCGGCCCTCCTGCCCGACGAGCGCCGGCAGCGAGTTCGGGACGGTGGCGAGCAGGACGAGGCCCGCGAGGAGGGCGCCGACGAGCTGCGCGACCCAGTAGGGCAGCACGTCGCGCCATGCGGTGCGGCCGCCGATGGCGGCGCCGAGCGTCACCGCCGGGTTGAAGTGGCCGCCGGAGACGTTGCCGACGGCGGCGGCGCCGGCGAGCAGCGCGAGGCCGCCCGCGAGAGCGACCGCGAGGGCGTTCTGCTGGCTGACGAAGGTGTACAGCGCCACACCGATGATCGCGAGGACGAGGAAGAACGTGCCGAAGACCTCGGCGCCGAGGCGCGCGAGGAGGCTGGGCTGGACGACAGCGACGGCCTCGGTCTGCGCGGGGCGCGCGTCGTCGACGTAGCCCTCCGGTGCGCCGGGAGCGGTGGTGTCCTGGGACATGATGATCCTGTCTGGTTCGGTGGGAACTTCGGGCAGTCCCGGCCCGGTGTGCCACGGTGCGGCACCGGCGGGCCGTCGGGACGACGGCACGATGCCTGACCGAGTGCCCGGCCATTCCGGCATCTGGGGGCATCTTGCCACCACCACCCGGGAGATGCGTGGAAATCTGCGGTGCCGCACCTGAGAACGGACGCCGGGTCTCACGATCCGAACGGTCCGCCGGGCGTCGCCAAAGTATCTTGACGTCGAGAAGTCGAGTACCCTGGACCGCGGTCAGCAACGCCCTCGTGTGCGACGGACCGGGCCCACGGGCCGCACGGTCGCCGTCCGACACCCGGGGGCTCCAGTCCCCGACAGTTGGAGCGATCTGCGCATGGGCAAGATCAAGGTCGTCAACCCGGTCGTCGAGCTCGACGGCGACGAGATGACGCGCATCATCTGGCAGTTCATCAAGGACCGCCTCATCCACCCGTACCTCGACGTGGACCTCAAGTACTACGACCTGTCGATCCAGAACCGCGACGCGACCGACGACCAGGTCACGATCGACGCCGCGCACGCGATCAAGCAGTACAACGTCGGCGTCAAGTGCGCGACGATCACGCCCGACGAGGCGCGCGTCGAGGAGTTCGGCCTGAAGAAGATGTGGGTCTCGCCGAACGGCACGATCCGCAACATCCTCGGTGGCGTCGTCTTCCGCGAGCCGATCATCATCTCCAACATCCCGCGCCTCGTGCCGGGCTGGAACAAGCCGATCATCATCGGCCGTCACGCCCACGGCGACCAGTACAAGTCGACGAACTTCAAGGTCCCCGGCCCGGGCAAGATCACGATGACCTTCGAGCCGGCCGACGGCTCCGAGGCGCAGAAGTTCGAGGTCGTGACCATGCCCGAGGAGGGCGGCGTCGCGATGGGCATGTACAACTTCAACGAGTCGATCCGCGACTTCGCGCGCGCCTCGTTCGCGTACGGCCTGCAGCGCGGCTACCCCGTGTACCTGTCGACCAAGAACACGATCCTCAAGGCCTACGACGGCGCGTTCAAGGACATCTTCCAGGAGGTCTTCGACGCGGAGTTCGCCGCTGCGTTCGCCGAGAAGGGCCTGACGTACGAGCACCGCCTCATCGACGACATGGTCGCCGCCGCGATGAAGTGGGAGGGCGGCTACGTCTGGGCGTGCAAGAACTACGACGGCGACGTGCAGTCCGACACCGTCGCGCAGGGCTTCGGCTCGCTCGGCCTCATGACGTCGGTCCTCATGACCCCCGACGGCAAGACCGTCGAGGCCGAGGCCGCGCACGGCACCGTGACGCGTCACTACCGCCAGCACCAGCAGGGCAAGCCGACGTCGACGAACCCGATCGCGTCGATCTTCGCCTGGACCGGCGGCCTCAAGCACCGCGGCGCGCTCGACGGCACCCCCGAGGTCACGCAGTTCGCTCAGACCCTCGAGGACGTCGTGGTGAAGACGGTCGAGAGCGGCAGGATGACCAAGGACCTCGCGCTGCTCGTCGGCCCGGAGCAGGAGTGGCTGACGACCGAGGAGTTCCTCGCGGCCCTCGACGAGAACCTCGCCGCGCGCCTGGGCTGACCGCCCGCGGCGCCCGCCGCACCCGCCGACGGCCGCCGTCCCGCACCCCGCGGGCGGCGGCCGTCGGGCGCGCTGACGTCACGTCGTGAAGCCACCCACCCAGCACCCCGTCGGCGTCACGGGGGAGGTGCGGGCGGTTGTATCCTCGACCGCGTGGGCACTGATCGGGTGACCCCGGGCTCTCAGTCTTCACTCCGTGAAGCCAACCGCGCCCGGATCGTGAGTGCCGTCCAGCAGCGTGGCTCCCTCACGCAGGTCGAGCTGGCCGGAGTGACGGGGCTGTCACCCGCGACGGTGTCGAACATCGTCAAGGAGCTCACCGGCGCGGGCGTGCTCAACACGACGCCCACCTCCCGCAGCGGCCGCCGCGCCCAGCAGGTCACGCTCGCGCGCAACCTCGGGCTCGTCGGCGGCATCCACTTCGGGTCCCGGTCGCTGCGCGTCACGGTCGCGGACGTCGCGCACCGGATCGTCGCCGACCAGCGCATGCCGCTGCCGCCCGACCACCGCGCGGACGCGGGGCTGGAGCGCGCCTCGCTGCTGCTCACCGAGCTCGTCGACTCGGTCGACGCGACCATGTCCGAGGTCCTGGCCGTGGGCGTCGGCGTCCCCGCCCCCGTCGACCCGCACTCCGGGCGCATCGTGTCCGTCGGCGTCCTGCGCGGCTGGGACGGCGTGTCCGTCCCCGAGGTGCTGGAGCGGCGGCTCGGCGTGCCGGTGCGGGTCGACAACGACTCGAACCTCGGGGCGCTCGCCGAGCTCCGGCACGGCGCCGCGCGCGGCAAGAAGCACGTCGCGTACCTCAAGGTGTCGCACGGCGTCGGCAGCGGCCTGATCGTCGACGGCCGGGTGTTCCACGGCCGCACGGGCGCCGCGGGGGAGTTCGGGCACATCACCATCGACGACAACGGGCCGATCTGCCGGTGCGGGAACCGCGGCTGCCTCGACGCGCTCATCGGCGCCCCGGCGCTGCTGCGGATGCTGGAGTCCAGCCACGGGCACCTCACGCTCTCGGACGTGATCGCCCGCGCCCAGGAGGGCGACCCGGGCTGCCGGCGCGTGATCTCGGACGCGGGCCGGCTGCTCGCGGTCGGGGCCGCCAACACGTGCAACCTGTTCGACCCGGAGCTCGTGGTGGTCGGCGGGCGGCTGGCCGAGGCCGGCCCGATCCTGCTGGACACGTTCCGCAGCGTGCTGGCGCAGCGCACGCTGCCGAGCACCGCCGGACCCGTCGAGGTCGTGGTGTCCGAGCTCGGCACGGCGGCCGAGGTGCGGGGCGCGCTGGCGCTCGCGCTGGACCACGCCGGTATTGCCCAGTCCGTGGCGATGGCAGGATGAAGCGGTGCAGCACGGCGCGCGGCGAGGACGCAGCGGAGGTGGGGGCCAGGTGACGACACCCGTCCTGTCGGTGCGGGGCGTGTCCCGCAACTACGGTGCCGTGCGGGCGCTCGTCGACGTCGACCTCGACATCCACGCGCACGAGGTGGTCGCCATCGTCGGCGACATCGGCGCGGGCAAGTCCACCCTCGCCCGGGTCATGTCCGGCGCGCTCGCCCCGGACGCCGGGCACATCGAGGTCGACGGCACGCCGGTGGCCCTGTCGTCCACCCGCGCCGCCCGCGAGCACGGCATCGCCGCGGTGTTCCAGGACCTGGCGCTGTGCGAGAACCTCGACGTCGTCCAGAACCTGTTCCTCGGCCAGGAGCTGCGCCGCGGCGGGATGCTCGACGAGCGGCGCATGGAGCGGCGCGCCTGGGAGACGCTGAGCCAGCTCGCCGCGCGCGTCCCGTCGGTGCGCGCCCCCGTGCGCGCGCTGTCCGGCGGCCAGCGGCAGGCGGTGGCCGTCGCGCGCACCCTCGTGGGCAACCCCCGCGTGGTCGTGCTGGACGAGCCGCTGGCCTCCCTCGGCATCTCGCAGACCGCCGAGGTGCTGAACATGGTCGAGCGGCTGCGCGAGCAGGGCCTGGGCGTGGTGATGATCAGCCACTCGATGGTGGACGTGCAGGCCGTCGCGGACCGGATCGTGGTGCTGCGGCTCGGCCGGATCAACGGCGACTTCGACGCCCAGCACGCGTCCTACGAGGACCTGATCGCGGCGATCACCGGCATCACCCCGACCGGCCGGCTGGCCCGGCCGACCCGGCCCGCCGCGCTCTGAGGGCGCCCGCCCTGCCGGGGACGCCCACCTCGCCGGGCGGCGGCGGCCGCGGTCAGCGGAAGACGATGGTGCGGTGCCCGTCCAGCAGCACGCGGTGCTCGGCGTGCCAGCGGACCGCGCGGGCCAGCGCCCGGCGCTCCACGTCCTGCCCCAGCGCCACCAGGTCCTCCACGCCGCGGCTGTGGTCGACCCGCTCGACGTCCTGCTCGATGATCGGGCCCTCGTCGAGGTCGCCCGTCACGTAGTGCGCGGTCGCCCCGATGAGCTTCACGCCGCGGTCGTGCGCCTGGGCGTACGGCCGCGCGCCCTTGAACGACGGCAGGAACGAGTGGTGGATGTTGATGATCCGCCCGGCCAGCGCCTGGCACAGGTCGTCGGACAGGATCTGCATGTAGCGCGCCAGCACCACCAGCTCGACGTCCAGCTCCTCGACGAGCCGCAGCAGCTCCGCCTCCGCGGCCGCCTTCGTGTCCCGGGTGACGGGCACGTGGTGGAACGGGATGGCGTAGAACGCGGCGAGGTCGGCCAGCGCCGTGTGGTTGGAGACCAGGCCGACGATGTCGACCGGCAGGTCGCCGGCGCGCTGCCGGAACGCGAGGTCGTTCACGCAGTGCGCCGCGGTGGACCCGAGCAGCAGCGTGCGCATCCGCCGGCCCGCCACGTCGAGCGACCACTGCAGCCCGAACCGCGGCGCCAGGGCGGCCAGCGCGGCCTCCAGGCCGGCGCGCGGCGCGGCGGACTCGACCTCGACCCGCATGAAGAACAGCCCGGACAGCGGGTCGCCGAACTGCTGCGACTCCGTGATGTTCCCCCCGTGCTCCGCCAGCAGGCCGGCGACGGCGGCGACGATGCCGGGCTGGTCGGGGCAGGACAGCGAGAGCACCCAGGAGGTCGTGGACATGAGACCGGAGAGTACCCGCGCGGCGTCGCCGTGGCCCGCTCCGCCCGGCATGCGGCCGTTCACCCGCGCGCCGGGACCTGTGGGTGGTCGCGGTCGCGCAGGGCCTGAGACGATGGGGGCATGAGCGAGACCGAGGTGACCATCCGTCCCGTCGTCGACGCCGAGGCCGGCGAGCTCCTGACGCTGCGCCGTGCCGCGTTCGTCACCGAGGCCCAGCAGTACGACGACCCGCACATCCCGCCGCTGACCCAGACGCTCTCGGAGCTGCGGGCCGACCTGGCGACCGACGGCGTCATCACGCTCGGCGCGTGGGCCGGGCACCGCCTGGTCGGGTCGATCCGCGTGGTGCTCGAGGGCCGCAAGGCGACGCTCGGCCGGTTCGCCGTCGCGCCCGACCAGCAGGGCCACGGCGTGGGGACGCAGCTGCTGCTCGCGATCCTCCCGCACCTGCCGGAGGACGTGGAGGAGATCTGGGTGTTCACCGGGCGGGACTCGGTGCAGAACCTCGCGCTGTACGAGAAGCACGGCTACACCCACGAGCACGACCAGACGGTCGGCGACCTCACGTACGCGTACCTGCGGCGCATCCTCGGGGACGCCGAGGCCCCGGCCCCGGCCTGACCGGCGCGGGCCGGTCCGCGGACGCCGGCCCCGGGCGCGGCGCGGCGTTGCTAGGCTGAGGCGGTCGCGACTGGCGCACAGGTGGGTCACCACCGGGGAGCGACGCAGCACGAGCGACGTCGGGTCGGACGCCTGGGCCCCGCGGTCATCCACACACCACCGGTGTGCGGCCGACACGACCGCGCACGCCGACTGCCGAGGAGACGCATGAGCGCCGACAGCACGCCCCTGCTCGACCAGAACCTGTCCCAGGTGGACCCGGAGATCGCGGCGGTCCTGGACGGGGAGCTCGCCCGCCAGCAGGGCACGCTCGAGATGATCGCGAGCGAGAACTTCGTCCCGCGCGCCGTCCTGCAGGCGCAGGGCTCCGTGCTCACGAACAAGTACGCCGAGGGCTACCCGGGCCGCCGGTACTACGGCGGCTGCGAGCAGGTCGACATCGCCGAGAACCTGGCGATCGCCCGCGCGAAGGAGCTGTTCGGCGCCGAGCACGCCAACGTCCAGCCGCACTCCGGCGCCACCGCGAACGCCGCCGTCCTGCACGCGCTGGCCAGCGCCGGCGACCGCATCCTCGGCCTGGAGCTCGCGCACGGCGGGCACCTCACGCACGGCATGAAGATCAACTTCTCCGGCCGGCTCTACGACGTCGGCGCGTACGGCGTGAACCCCGACACGTTCCTCATCGAGCCCGAGGCGATCCGCGAGGCCGCGCTCAAGCACCGCCCGCAGGTCATCATCGGCGGCTGGTCGGCCTACCCGCGGCACCTGGACTTCGCCGCGATGCGCGAGATCGCCGACGAGGTCGGCGCGAAGCTGTGGGTCGACATGGCGCACTTCGCCGGCCTGGTCGCCGCGGGGCTGCACCCGTCGCCCGTCCCGCACGCGGACGTCGTGTCCTCCACCGTGCACAAGACCATCGGCGGCCCGCGCTCCGGCTTCATCCTGAGCCGCGAGGAGTACGCGAAGAAGATCGACTCCGCGGTGTTCCCGGGCCAGCAGGGCGGCCCGCTCATGCACGTCATCGCCGCCAAGGCCGTGTCGTTCAAGATCGCCGGCGGCGCCGAGTTCCGCGACCGGCAGCAGCGCACGATCGACGGCGCGCGGATCATCGCCGAGCGCCTCGTCGCCCCCGAGGTCGCGGCCGCGGGCGTGTCCGTGCTGACCGGCGGCACCGACGTGCACCTGGTGCTGGTCGACCTGCGCAGCTCCCGGCTCGACGGCCAGCAGGCCGAGGACCTGCTGCACGACGTCGGCATCACCGTGAACCGCAACGCCGTGCCGTTCGACCCGCGGCCCCCGCGCGTCACCTCCGGCCTGCGCATCGGCACGCCGGCGCTCGCGACCCGCGGGTTCGGCGACGCCGAGTTCACCGAGGTCGCGGACATCATCGCGACCGCGCTGACCGACGGCGCGTCCGCCGACGTCGAGGGCCTGCGGGCGCGCGTGGCGAAGCTCGCCGACGCGTTCCCGCTGTACCCCGGCCTGCAGCAGTACTGAGCGGAGCGGCGACGATGACGGCGAAGAGGCTCGACGGCACGGCCACGGCCGCCGCGATCAAGGCCGAGCTCGCGACCCGCGTGCGCGCGCTCGCGGACCGCGGCACCACCCCCGGCCTCGGCACGCTGCTGGTGGGGGAGGACCCGGGCTCGGTGTCCTACGTCGCGGGCAAGCACCGGGACTGCGCCGAGGTCGGCATCGCGTCGATCCGCGAGGACCTGCCCGCCGACGCGACGCAGGAGGACATCGAGGCGGCGGTCCGGCGGCTGAACGACGACCCGGCCTGCACCGGGTTCATCGTGCAGCTGCCGCTGCCGCGCGGCATCGACACCAACCGGGTGCTCGAGCTCGTCGACCCCGACAAGGACGCCGACGGCCTGCACCCGACGAACCTCGGGCGCCTGGTGCTCCGGGTGAACGAGGAGGTCGACTCCCCGCTGCCCTGCACGCCGCGCGGCATCATCGAGCTGCTGACCCGGCACGGCGTCGAGCTGGCCGGGGCGGACGTCACGGTGATCGGCCGCGGCACCACCGTCGGGCGGTCCATCGGCCTGCTGCTCACCCGGCGCGCCGTGAACGCCACGGTCACGCTCACGCACACCGGCACCGCCGACCTCGGCGAGCACACCCGCAACGCGGACGTGGTGGTCGCGGCGGCCGGCGTGCCGGGGATCCTCACGGCCGACCTGGTGAAGCCGGGCGCCGTCGTGGTGGACGTCGGCGTGTCCCGGGTCAGCGACCCCGAGACCGGCCGCAGCCGGATCGCGGGCGACGTCGACCCCGGGGTGGCGGAGGTCGCGGCGTGGGTGTCGCCGAACCCCGGCGGCGTCGGCCCGATGACGCGGGCGATGCTGCTGGCGAACGTGGTGGAGGCCGCCGAGCGCCAGGCCTGACGGCCGTCCGCGCGCGCCCCGCCGACCTCGCGGGCGGCGGGGCGGCGCGCGGGTCAGGTCGTGGTGGCGAGGACGGCGCGGGCCGTCGTGGCGTCCACGACCTCGGCGAGCGGCGCGTACAGGGCGATCGCGTCCAGGGCGCGGGCGTGGCCCGCGTCGTCGGCGCCCGCGCAGCCCTCGGCGACGACGCGCACCGCCACGCCCGCGTCCGCCGCGGCCAGCGCGGTGGACAGCACGCAGCAGTCGGTGGACACCCCGACCAGCAGCATCGTGTCGCCCGGCGCCACGTGCGCGGCGAGGTCCGGCCCCCACTTGCCGAACGTCGTCGCCGTCACCACGGGGGCGCGCGCGGCGAGGTCGGCCAGCTCCGGCACGACCGCGTACGCCGGGGCGTCGGGCGGCTGCAGGGCGAACGGCCAGTCGGCGTAGTAGGCGACCCACGCGCCGGCGGGGCGCTCGGGGGCGACGAACCGGGTGAACACGGTGCGCTCGGGCCCCGCGGCCTCGGCGAGCGACCGCACGACCTCCAGCGCCTCGGCGAACCGCGGCGCCGCCCACGGGCTGCCGGGGTCGGCGAAGACGGGCTGCATGTCGACCACCACGAGCACGGCCCGCCCGGGCGTCGCGCCCGCGGTCACGCGCCCGTCCCGGCCGGCTCGGCGTCGGCGGTCGGGGGCAGCGCCTCCTGGCGGCGCACCGCGCCCCGGCGCAGCAGCAGGGTCCCGCCGAACCCGACGACCAGCGCGACGAGCACCCCGAGGTTCGCGTACGCCCACGCGCCGTCCGTGCCGCCCAGGCCGACCGGGCCGAGCAGGTAGCCCTGCCAGGACAGCCACGCCGCCGACCCGTTCGTGACCAGGCCCCAGCCGAGCACCGTCCCCAGGGCGAGCAGGACGAGCGGCACAGCCGGCGCGCGGCCGTAGCGGCCGGACGGCCGGTACAGGTCGAGGTCGTCGTAGTCCCGGCGGCGCAGCAGCACGTCGGCGAGCATGATCCCGGCCCACGCGGCGATCGGGACGCCGAGGGTGATGAGGAACCCCTGGAACACCCCGAAGAACGTGTCGGAGCCGAACACGATGTACACGGTCCCGAGCACCATGATCACGCCGTCGATCCCGGCGGCGACCGGCCGGGACACCGGCAGGCCGGTGGACACGAGCGCCAGGCCCGAGGAGTAGATGTCGAGGACGGCCCCGCCGACCAGCCCGAGCACCGCCACCACCGCGAACGGCACCAGGTACCAGGTGGGCAGGATCGTGGTGAGCGCGCCGATCGGGTCGCTGCTGATGGCCGTGCGCAGCTCGGCGTCGGACCCGGCCAGCAGCAGGCCGAACACCAGCAGCAGCACCGGGGCGAGGGACGCGCCGAACGTCGTCCAGCCCACGACGCCCGCGCCGGACGTCCGGCGCGGCAGGTAGCGCGAGTAGTCGGCGGCCATGTTCACCCAGCCGAGGCCGAACCCGGTCATCATGAACACGAGCGCGCCGATGAACGCCTGCGCGGTCCCCGACGGCAGCGCCGTGACCGCGGCCGTGTCGACGTGGTCGAGCACCAGCAGCACGTAGCCGACGGTGAGCACGGCGGTGACGACGGTGATGACGGTCTGCATCCGCATGATGAGGTCGAAGCCGAACACGCCGCCGGCGATGATCAGGCCGGCCACGACCACCAGCGCGGCCACCTGGACGCCGGTGCCGCCGCCCCAGCCCAGGGCCTCGACGACCGTCGCGGTCGCCAGCGTCGCCAGCGCGGTGAGGATCGTCTCCCACCCGACCGTGAGCAGCCAGGACAGCACGGCGGCGACGCGGTTGCCCTGCACGCCGAGCGCCGCCCGCGACAGCACCATGGTCGGCGCCGACCCGCGCTTGCCGGCCAGCGAGACGACCCCGCACAGCAGGAACGAGAACACGATGCCGACCACGCTCGCCACGACCGCCTGGCCGAACGAGACGCCGAAGTCGAGCACCCAGGCGCCGTAGGACAGGCCGAGGACGGACACGTTCGCGGCGAACCACGGCCAGAACAGCTGGCGCGGCGTCCCCTTGCGGTCCCGGTCGGCGATGATGTCGACGCCGGCGGTCTCGACGGTCAGGGCGCCGCCGGCGCCCGCGGTGCCGGCGGTCGGGTCGGTCGTGGCGGGGACGGACATCGGGCCTCCTCGGGCCTGGGCGGAGCGCATCGGGTCGGGGTCGGGGCCGGTCGGCCGGGCTCGTGGCCGGGTCGCGCGGGGCGGGACGTCAGGCGGGCGGCGCGAGGCCCGCGGCGAGGCGCGCGACGGTCTCCCGCAGGACGGGGCGCGGGGTGGCGAGCGTGTACCGGGCGAACCCCGCGCCGGCCCGCCCGCACGCCGGCCCGTCGGTGACGGCGACGCCCGCGCGGGCGAACGCCTCGCCGGGGTGGTCGCCCAGCCCGAGCCCGCGGCAGTCCAGCCACGCCAGGTACGTGCCCTCCGGCGGCGTGTACCGGACCTGGGGCAGCTGGTCGGCGAGCAGGTCGCCCAGCAGGCGCCGGTTGCCGTCGAGGTAGTCGAGCGCGTCGTCGAGCCAGGCGCCGCCGTGGGTGTAGGCCGCGGTGTTCGCGAGCACGCCGGGCGTGGACGCGCCGTGCTCGTACTCCTCGCCGACGGCCCGCCAGCGCTCGGCGTCCGCGTCGGCGGTCAGCACGACCTGCGCGCACTTCAGCCCCGGGACGTTCCACGCCTTCGAGGCGGAGGTGGCGGTGACGGCGTGCGCGGCGGCCACCGGGTCGACCGACGCGTACGGCACGTGCCGGCGGCCGGCGTAGACGAGCGGGGCGTGGATCTCGTCCGCGAACACCCGGCCGCCCTGCGCGTCGACGACGCGGGCGATCCCGAGCAGCTCCTCGCGGTCGAGCACCCGGCCCGTGGGGTTGTGCGGGTTGCACAGCACGAGCAGGCCGCCGCCGGCCAGCGCCCGCCCGAGGGCGTCCAGGTCGTGCACCAGCCGGTCGCCGTCCGGCACGAGCGGCACCTCGACCACCCGCCGCCCGAGCGCCCCGGGCACGGTGAGGAACGGCATGTACGCGGGCGTCGGCAGCACCACCGGGGTGTCCGGGGCCGTGAGGTGCCGGACGGTCGCGCGGAACGCCGACAGCACGTCGCCCACCGGGCGCACCCGCTCCGGCGCGACCGCCCAGCCGTACCGGTCGGCCGACCACGCGGCGTACGCGGCCCCCATCGCCTCGGCGTCCGCCGGGGGCAGGTACCCGAACCGCTCGGCCTCGACGGCAGCGCGCAGCGCGTCCCGGACCGCCGGCGCGGTGCCGAGGTCGGACTCCGCGACGAACGCCCCGATGCGGTCGGGGAACAGGGACCACTTCAGGCCGCCCGCCGCGCGGAGCCCCGACACGGTGCGCCGGTCGGCGTCCGCGGCGAACCCCGCGGCCGTCCCCGTGCCCGGTGCCACCATGCCGTCCTCCCGCCGTCGCCTCGCGCCGCCCGCACCGGGCGGCCGCCGCCATCCCACCACTGTCGGGCGCCGCCCACCAGGGCCGGGGGTGCTCGGGGCCGGGTGTGTCGGTGGCACGGTGTTGGATGGTCCGCGTGCTGACGGTAGCGACTGCGAACGTGAACGGGATCCGAGCCGCCTTCCGGCGGGGGATGGGGGACTGGCTCGACACCCGGCGCCCCGACGTCCTGCTGCTGCAGGAGGTGCGCGCCTCCGACGAGATCCTCGCCGACCACCTGCCGGCCTCCGCGTGGGACCTCGCGCACGAGGCCAGCGAGACCAAGGGCCGCGCCGGCGTGGCGATCGCCTCGCGGCTGCCCATGCACGCCGTGCGCATCGGCATCGGCACCGGGGTGCCCGCGGACTCGGGCCGCTGGGTCGAGGCGGACCTCGAGCTGCCGGGCGGCGGGCTGCTGACCGCGGTGTCGGCGTACGTGCACTCCGGCCAGGCGGGGACGCCGAAGATGGACGAGAAGTACGCGTTCCTCGACGTCATGACCAAGCGGCTGGCCGAGCTCGCGGGCGGCGAGCACCCGGTCGTCGTCGCGGGCGACCTCAACATCGCGCACCGCGAGGTGGACATCAAGAACTGGAAGGGCAACCGCACGGCCGCCGGGTTCCTGCCCGAGGAGCGCGCGTACCTGGACACCTGGTTCGACGAGCAGGGCTGGCGCGACCTGGGCCGCGAGCACGGCGGCGAGGGCCCGGGCCCGTACACGTGGTGGTCGTGGCGGGGCCAGGCGTTCGACAACGACTCGGGCTGGCGGATCGACTACCAGCTCGCGACGCCCGCCCTGGCGGACCGGGTCCGGTCGGTGGAGATCGACCGCGCCGCGACGTACGACGCCCGGTTCAGCGACCACGCCCCGGTCGTCGTCGCCTACGACCTCTGACGTCCGCGGCCGCCCGGTCGCCGGGCGGCCCGCCGGGCCCCGGGTCAGCCGGCGTGCTCGGCCTCCCACGCCGCCGCTGGGGAGCCCGGGGCGCCGCCGCGCATCTCGAGGACGGTGCCGGCCGGGTCCGCCGTGATCCAGGCGTCCCGGTAGTCGTCGTCGACGCCCATGGTGATCTCCAGCGCGGCGGTCTCGTCCATCGAGCGGCGGAACGAGACGCTGGGCCCGTCGGGGTCGTCGATGCCGGTGAGCTCGGCCGCCTGCGCCGTCAGCCGCTCCACGACGGACCAGTCCAGCTGGGTCACGTCGAACAGCTTGGTCGGCAGCTCGGCCGGGTCGGGCTGGATGGTCGCCGCGCCGTCGCGGGTGGCGCTGCCGTCCCGCCACACGTACCGGTCGGTGGTCTGGGCGCCGGGGGAGGTCAGCCCCTCGGCGACGGCGAACGTCTGGAACAGGACGACCTCGGTGAACTGCGACCCGCCGGCGACCGCGACCAGGTCGTCCACGACCTGCTGCGTCCGCTCGGCCGGGAAGATGCTGGCGGCCTCGGCGCGCTCGCGCTCGCGGGCCGCGACGGCCTCGCTCAGCGAGCTGCCCCCGACGAGGGCGGTCACGACGCTGCGCTCGGGCCAGACGCGCACGACGAACCCGGCGACGAACACGACCACCAGCAGCGCCGCCGGGATCCGGAGCAGCCCGCGGGCGTCGCGACCCCGGGCGGGCGGGGCCTCCCACACCGGGGCCTCGGGCATCTCCCGGACGGTCGTGTCCCGCGCGGCGGCGGCCTGCCACTCGGCCGGCGCCGGGTCGAGCAGGGCGACCTCGGGCCGGTCCGGGTCGAGCTGCGCGACCACCACGACGGCGCCGCTGGGCAGCGACGCCAGCGTCCCGAGGTTCAGCAGCGCGCGGGTCGTCGTGGTGTACGCGGGGCGGGTGCGCGACGCCACGACCAGGCGGATGTCGCACACCGGCTGGTCGTTCACCGTGGTGCCGGTCGCGCGGGTCTCCAGCACCCGCGCCAGCGACACCCGGTTCTCGCGGACGGCCGCCTCGACGTCGGTGGGGCGCGGTGCGCGGATCCCCGCCATCGTGCTGCCGATCGACACGACCGTCAGCAGGAGCGTGCCGACGACCGCGGCCACGGGCAGCACCCACGGGAGGCCACCGTCCCCCACGCCGGTGATCATCAGGACGAGCGAGGCGACGAGGACGCCGGACACGGCGGCGAGCAGCACACGGAGCACGCCCGACATCGTGCCCCGGCGCGCCGTCCCGCGCCAGCGGATCACGGCCCTGACGTGCGCGAACGTGTCGAGCGACACGCTCGGCGGGTCAGGCCGGCGCCGGTCCGGCGGGCAGGTCGCGCATCCGCAGCAGCGGCGACAGCAGCACCGGCAGGGCGGCCAGCACCGAGCCGGCGGCCGCGGTCCAGAGGGTCGGCAGCACGCCCCAGGAGTGCCCCAGCCAGCCCCCGAGCAGCCCGCCCACCGGGGTCGTGCCCCACACGATGAACCGCACCGACGCGTTCATCCGCCCGAGCAGCGCGGGCGGGCACACCCGCTGGCGGAAGCTGACCTGCGCGACGTTGTAGACCACGACGAGGCTGAAGAACAGCACCCCGCCGGCGATCAGCGTGAGCTGCGGCGGCACGGGCAGCACCGAGGCGAGCGGCGTGAGCAGCGCGCCGGGCGCGAAGCCGAGCGCGGCCAGCGGGATGATGCGGCCCTCGCCGACCCACCGGACCAGGCGGTCCGACGCGAGCGCCCCGACCAGCCCGCCGACCGCGGACGCGGACAGCACCGTGCCGTACGCGGCCTCGTCCAGCCCCAGGTCGCGCAGGGCGTACAGCACGATCAGCGCCCCCGACATGGCCGTGAACAGGTTGCCGATCGCCGTGCACGCCACGATGCGGCGCAGCAGCGGGTGCCGCACCACGAACCGCAGGCCCTCGGCGATCTCCTCGCGCAGCGGCCGGCGGTGCTCGGCGGGCGGCAGCGACTCGACCTGCCGGATCCGCCCGACCGCCACCGCGGAGACGAGGTAGGTCACCGCGTTCACCGCGACCACGAGGGGCGCTGCCACCACCCGGAGCAGCGCGCCGCCGAGCGCCGGAGCGGCGACCTGCGCGACCGACTGCGTCGCCTGCAGCTTCGCGTTGCCCTCGCCGATGTGCTCCAGCCCGACCAGCCCGGGCACGTACGACTGGTGCGCGACGTCGAAGAACACCGTCGCCACGCCCAGCACGAGGGCCCCCGCGTACAGGACCGGCATCGACGCGTGCCCGGTCAGCGCGAGGACGACGACAGCGGCCAGCGTCACGGCCCGCACCAGGTCCGCGGCGACGAGCACCCGGCGCTTGCGCATCCGGTCGACCCACGCGCCGGTGGGCAGGCCGATGACGAGGAACGCCGCCGTCTCCGCGGCCGTGAGCAGGCCCATCTGCCACTCGGTCGCGCCGAGGTCGCGCACGGCGAGCACCGGCAGCGCGATGCCGGTGAGCTGGGCGCCGAGCTGGCCGAGCGCGTCGCCGACCCAGAGCCGGCGGAAGTCGGGGTGCCGGGCGAGCGAGCGGCGGCGCGGCGGGGCGGCGGGGTCCGGCGG
>JAEWGQ010000375.1 GCA_023388235.1 Actinomycetes bacterium
GGTCCACACCCGCGATCTCAGGCGGCCCGAGGAAGGCCAGGGAGCCGGTCTGCGGCAGCAGCGAGCCGATGACGAGCGCTTCCCCGGCGCTCTCGGCGCCCTCGCCCGACGGCGATTCCGAGTCCGACGTGCATGCGGTCAGGGCGAGTGCGACGGCCCCTGCGAGGGCGGCGGCTCGGATTCCATGCGACGAGCGAATCATGCGTGGTACCCCTTCGGCTACGGTCCCGCCGTGCTGGAGGCAAGGCGGTTCGAACAGTGCGGGAAACCTAGCCATCCTTTGTGTCGGTTACGTGACTTGGCGACCGTCATCGCCGGTTGTGGCCTATTTGTAACCTAAGTCCCCGGGAAAAGTCACCCAGGCAGCACAAAAGCCCGGCCCTCCACACCAGCGGGGAGGTCCGGGCTCAGGGGCCGATCAGTCAGGAGCCGCTGCCACCGACCTGGTCGATGACGGCGTCAGCGACCTCGCGCATGGTCAGGCGGCGGTCCATCGACGTCTTCTGGATCCACCGGAACGACTCCGGCTCGGTGAGACCCATCTTCGTCATGAGCAGGCCCTTGGCGCGGTCGACGCGCTTGCGGGTCTCGAAGCGCTCGGCGAGGTCGGCGACCTCGGACTCGAGCGCGGTGATCTGCGCGTAGCGGGAGATGGCGATCTCGACCGCGGGCAGGAGGTCCGCCGGGCTGAACGGCTTGACGACGTACGCCATCGCACCGGCGTCGCGCGCACGCTCGACGAGCTCGGTCTGCGAGAACGCCGTGAGCAGGACGACCGGCGCGAGGTGCGCCTTGCCGATCCGCTCGGCCGCCGAGATGCCGTCGAGCACGGGCATCTTCACGTCCATGACGACGACGTCGGGCTTGAGCTCGGTCGCGAGCTCGACGGCGCGCTCGCCGTCACCCGCCTCGCCGACGACCTCGAACCCGGCCTCGGTGAGCGTCTCGACGACGTCCATGCGGATGAGCGCCTCGTCCTCGGCGACGACGGCGCGACGCGGAGCGCGCCCCGACGACGTGGCGGCAGGCGACGGCTCGGCGGTGGGCAGCTCCACGCCGGGCATCGGGTCCTGCGTGGGCTCGGGGCTGGCATCCTTGGTCACGTGCACAGCGTAGTGCGCCGACCGCCTGCTCGGACGCTCACCAGGCGTGGCCACCGTCACGGATGAAACCCCAGGCGACGCGCCCGCTGCGTCGCGGCGCGCGGCGGTAGGGTGGGACGACTGGCCCCGATAGCCCAACCGGCAGAGGCGTTCGGCTCAAACCCGATCCAGTGTGGGTTCGAATCCCACTCGGGGCACCGTCACCGTCACCGTCACCGTCACCGACCGGCCGTCCCGGCCGTCGTCGTGCCCCCGCACCGCGCCCCGGACCCCGACCGCGCGGTCGGCGTGCCGAGGTTCACAGGCCGCCGCAGGCCCACCGGGCCCCGCGTGCCTCTAGAATCTGTTCCCGTGAGCACCCAGGACGCGACGCCGAGCCAGCCGGAGAGCACCGAGCCGGCCGGCGACACCCCCCTCGACCTCGACATCCCGCAGGCCCGTGCGGCCGAGAAGGCCCCGGAGCCGGCCGCTCGGCCCGCGCGCCGTGCGGTGGTCGCGGAGGACGAGGCCCTGATCCGCATGGACGTCGTCGAGACGCTCCGCGAGGCGGGCTTCGACGTGGTCGGCGAGGCGGGCGACGGCGAGCGCGCCGTGGAGCTGGCCACCGAGCTGAAGCCCGACGTCGTGGTCATGGACGTCAAGATGCCGGTGCTCGACGGCATCTCCGCGGCCGAGCGCATCGCCAAGGGCCACCTCGCCCCGGTCGTGCTGCTCACCGCGTTCTCGCAGACGGAGCTCGTGGAGCGCGCCCGCGACGCCGGCGCGATGGCGTACGTCGTCAAGCCGTTCAGCCCCGCGGACCTGCTGCCGGCGGTGGAGATCGCGATCTCCCGCTACGCGCAGATCACCGCGCTGGAGTCCGAGGTCGCCGACCTCGCCGAGCGGTTCGAGACCCGCAAGCGCGTCGACCGCGCCAAGGGCCTGCTCATGACGAAGATGGGCCTGACGGAGCCGGAGTCGTTCCGCTGGATCCAGAAGACCTCGATGGACCGCCGCCTCACCATGCGCGAGGTCGCGGACGCCGTGATCGACCAGGTCGGCGGCGCCTCCTGAGGCGCCCGCCCGCCGGTCCGACGAGGCCCGGTCCACCCTCCGCGGTGGGCCGGGCCTCGTCGCGTCCGGGCCCGTCCGCGCGGGGTCGTGGTCACGAATCGACAACGACCACGCGCTGAGACACGCCCGACACGCAGCGGACACATCGGACCCCTACGTTCTCGCGCACAGCACCGGCCCGGGGGGACCCGGCCGGCCGTACTCACGACAGGGGTACCACGCATGATCCGTACGACACACGGCTTGCAGGCCGCGGCCCTGGCGGGGGCCGTCGCCCTCGTGCTCACCGCGTGCTCCGGCTCGGACGACGACGGTGCGGGCGGCGAGGAGACGTCGGCCGCCGCGGAGACCGGCCCGCTGCTCATCGGCACCCTGCTCCCGCAGACCGGTTCGCTCGCCTACCTGGGCCCGCCGGAGGTCGCGGGCGTGGAGCTCGCGGTGCAGGAGATCAACGAGGCCGGGGGCGTGCTCGGCTCCGACGTGCAGGTCACGCACGCCGACTCCTCGGACGCCGACCACGGCGAGGTCGCGACCCAGTCGGTGACGGACCTGATCTCGCAGGACGTGCAGGTCATCATCGGGGCCGCGTCGTCGTCGGTGACGCTCAACGTGATCGACGACGTCACCGGGGCCGAGATCGTGCAGATCTCGCCCGCGAACACCGCCACCGAGCTGTCCGGGTACTCGGACTTCTACTTCCGGACCGCGCCGCCGGACACGGTGCAGGGCGCGGCGCTCGGCAACCTCATCACCGGCGACGGGCACGCGAACGTCGGCATCCTGGTGTTCAACGACGACTACGGCACCTCGCTGCGGGACGTCGTGAAGGAGACCGTCGAGGCCGCCGGCGCGACGGTCGTGTACGGCAACGAGGGCGAGGAGTTCGACCCGGCGGCGAGCAGCTTCGCCTCGGACGTCACCGCGCTGATGGCCACGCAGCCGGACGCCGTGGTGGTGCTGGCGTTCGTGCAGACCAAGCAGATCGTCCCGGAGCTCGTGGCCGCGGGCGTCGACCCGTCGACCATCTACCTGGTGGACGGCAACACCGCCGACTACTCGGCCGACTTCCAGCCCGGCACCCTGGAGGGCGCGCAGGGCACCATCCCGGGCGCGTTCCCGAGCGACGAGTTCGCGGCGCGCCTGACGGCGGTCGACCCGGCGCTGACGGACTTCGCCTACGGCCCCGAGTCGTACGACGCGACGATCCTGGCGGCCCTCGCGGCGGTCCGGGGCGGCGGCACGGACGGTCCGACCATCCAGGCCAACCTGGCGGCGGTCTCCGGGGCGGACGGCGGCGAGGAGTGCTCCACGTTCGCGGACTGCGTCGAGCTGCTCGACGCCGACGAGGACATCCGGTACGTCGGCCAGTCCGGCATCGGGCCCTTCAACGAGAAGAACGACCCGTCCTCGGCGTTCATCGGCGTGTACCGGTACGGCGCCGACAACACGAACGTCTGGGTCAAGGCCGTCGAGGGCACGGTCGAGTGACCGCCGGCTGACCGGGCACGCACGACAGCGGGGCCCGGGACGCGCGCACGCAGCGCGCGTCCCGGGCCCCGTTGCGTGCGCGGGGGTTCCCGGGGGCGGGCCGCGGGCGTACCGTCCCCGGGCATGGACTTCCGACTCGAGCTCGTGCAGGTGCCCGTGTCCGACGTGGACCGGGCCATCGCCTTCTACACCGAGCGCGCCGGCTTCGTGCTCGACCACGACCACGCCGTCGGCGGCGGCATCCGGTTCGTGCAGCTCACCCCGCCCGGGTCGCCGGCGTCGATCGCCCTCGGCACCGGGCTGACGTCGATGCCACCCGGCTCGGTCGAGGGCCTGCAGCTCGTCGTCGGCGACATCGAGGAGGCCCGCGCGGAGCTCACCGGGCGCGGGCTGGACGTCGGGGAGGTGCAGGACTTCCCGTGGGGGCGGTTCCTGTTCTTCGCCGATCCCGACGGGAACCGGTGGGCCGTCCAGGAGACCGTGCGCGGGGGGAGCGCCTGATGTGCCGGAACATCACCACGCTGCGGGGGCTGGAGCCCGCGGCGACCGAGGCCGAGATCGAGGCCGCCGCCCGGCAGTTCGTCCGGAAGGTCACCGGCGTGCAGGTCACGAGCGACGCGACGCGGGAGCCGGTCGAGCGGGCGGTCGCGGAGGTCGCGGCGATCGTCGCCCGCCTGCTGGACGAGCTGCCGGAGCGCCGCCGGCCGCCGGCGACGGTCCCGCCGCTGCGCCGCCCGGAGGTCCGCGCGCGCCTCGGCCTCGACGCCCCGGACCACGCGCACGACCACGACACGCACGACCACGACCACGACCATCCGCACGACCACGACGCGCACGACCACCCGCACGCGCACGCCTGACGCGCGGGGCTCCCGCGAGGGCCCGGTCCCGCGAGGTCCCCGGTCCCGCGGCGGCTCAGCCCCCCGTCGCGTCCGGGCGCGCCGCCTGCTCGACGTCGGTCGCCAGCGTGCCGAGGTAGAGCTCGATCACCTTGGGGTCGTGCATGAGCTCGCGCCCCGGCCCGGAGTAGGCGTTCGACCCCTGGTCCAGCACGTACGCCCGGTCGCAGATCTGCAGGCACCGCCGGGCGTTCTGCTCGACGATCACCACGGACACGCCGGCCCTGTTGATCCGCCGGGTGCGCAGGAACGTCTCGTCCTGCCGCACGGGGGACAGCCCCGCGGAGGGTTCGTCGAGCAGCAGCACCGACGGGTCCATCATCAGCGCGCGGGCCATCGCGACCATCTGCCGCTCGCCGCCGGACAGCGACCCGGCGCGCTGCTTGCGCCGCTCCCCGAGCACGGGGAACAGGTCCACGATGAATGCGAACCGCTCGGCGAACCGCTTCGGGGACTGGAACAGCCCCATCTCGAGGTTCTCCTGGATGGACAGCGACGGGAACACGTTGTTGGTCTGCGGCACGAACCCCACGCCGCGCCGCACGAGGGAGTCGGCGCGGTGGTTGGTGATGTCCTCGCCCTGCAGCACGACCGTCCCGGACCGGATGGTCACGAGGCCGAACAGCGCCTTGAGCAGCGTGGACTTCCCGGCGCCGTTGGGGCCGATGATGCCGACCAGCTCGCCGGGGTGCACCACCAGGTTGCAGTCGTCGAGGATGTTCACGCCGGGGACGTAGCCGGCGACCAGCGAGGTGGCGGCCAGCAGCGGCTCCCCGGCGGGCGCCCCGCGGTGGATGCTCGCGGGGTCCTGGCCGTGCACGGCGGTGCTGCTCATCGGGTGCCCTCCTCGGCGCTGCCGGCGGTGGTGGTGGTGCCGCGGGCGCCCGCGGCGTCCGCGGGGCCCTCGTCCAGCAGGGCGTCGTCGCCGAGGTCGGTGTCGTGGTGCGCCCCGAGGTAGGCGTCGATCACGGCGGGGTCGGCCATGACGTGCTCGGGCGGCCCCTCGGCGACGACCCGGCCCTCGGCCATCACCACCACCCAGTCGGAGATGTGCCGGACCATGTGCATGTCGTGCTCGACGAAGAGCACGGTGGTGCCCTCCTCGCGCAGCGCCTGGATGTGCCCGAGCAGCGACTGCGTGAGGGCCGGGTTCACGCCCGCCATCGGCTCGTCGAGCATGACCATCGTGGGGCGCGACATCAGCGCCCGGGCCATCTCGAGCAGCTTGCGCTGCCCGCCGGACAGGCTGCCGGCGAAGTCGTCGCGCTTGGCGTCGAGCCGGAACCGCACCAGCAGCTCCTCGGCCTGCTCGGTGATCTCCCGCTCGCGGGCCCGCCACAGCGGCGGGACCAGCGCGGTGAACGGGTTCTCCCCGGGCTGGCGGGTGGCGCCGAGCCGCATGTTCTCGATGACGGTCATGCGGGACAGCGCCTTGGTGAGCTGGAACGTGCGCACCATGCCGGAGCGGGCGACGCGGGCCGCCGACGTGCCGGACAGCGACCGCCCGTCGAACGACCACGTGCCGGTGGACGGCTTGTCGAACCCGGTGAGCAGGTTGAACAGGGTGGTCTTGCCCGCGCCGTTCGGCCCGATGAGCGCGGTGATGGCGCCGCGCTGCACCTCCAGGTGCGCGACGTCGACGGCCGTCATGCCGCCGAAGTGCCGCGTGACCCGGTCGGCGACGACGATCGCGTCGGGCTTCGGCACGCCGGGGGTGCGCGCGACGTGCGCGAGGTCGGCGGTGACGCGGTCCCGGCCGGTCGCGGTGGTGGCGTGCGGGACGGGCGGGGGGACGTGGCCCCGGGGCAGGTCAGCGGACATCGATCGCCAGCTCCTTCTTGTCGCCGAGGATGCCTTGCGGTCGGAAGATCACCAGCAGCATCAGCGTGACGCCGACGACGATCCAGCCGAGCTGCTCGATCTGCTCGGTGCGCAGCACGTCCTCGGGGACCCCGGCGCGCATCACGGACTTGATGAGCATCAGCGAGACCCAGAAGATCACCGACCCGAGCACGGGCCCGAAGACGGTGGCGGCGCCGCCGAGCAGCAGGATCGTCCAGACGAAGAAC
This sequence comes from Actinomycetes bacterium, assembly GCA_023388235.1. Classification (GTDB taxonomy): domain Bacteria; phylum Actinomycetota; class Actinomycetes; order Actinomycetales; family Cellulomonadaceae; genus Cellulomonas. The sequence goes on from JAEWGQ010000375.1 coordinate 6,613, forward strand.
GTCATCGGGCGTCCCATGGAGTCGGGCTGCACGGCGCGCGGCAGCACGTACACGATGCCGGCGAGCGCGCCGATGACGCCGCCGAGCACGAGGGACTGCATCTTGTACGAGTAGACGCTCTTGCCGAGCGAGCGCACGGCGTCCTCGTCCTCGCGGATGCCCTTGAGCACCCGCCCCCAGGGCGAGCGGATCAGCAGCCAGACCAGCAGGCAGGCGAGCGCCACGAGGCCCCAGCCGACCAGCCGGACCCACCAGGAGTTCGACGCGTTCACCGAGTACTCGAACGGCCCGAGCGCGAACGTCCCGTCCGGGAACGGCGAGGCGTCCTGGAACGTCTCCTTGTACGAGTTCCCCCGCAGTCCGGAGGACGCGCCGGTGAGGTCGGTGAGCGCCGTGGAGCGGCCGACGAGGCGGACGATCTCGGCGGCGGCGATCGTGACGATGGCCAGGTAGTCGCCGCGCAGCTTCAGGGTCGGGATGCCCAGCAGGAGCGCGAACACCGCGGCGCAGGCGAGCGCCACCAGCACGGCGGCCCACAGCGGCCAGCCGGCGATCGTGGCGATGGCGAAGCCGTACGCGCCGAGCAGCATGAACCCGGCCTGGCCCATGTTCAGCAGCCCGGTGAGGCCGAAGTGCACGTTCAGGCCGATGGCGGCGAGCGCGTACGCCGCGGTCGTCGGGGCGAGGATCTCGCCCGCGACGTTGACGAGGATGCGGGACCACTCCATGACGGCTCCTAACCGATCCGCTCGGCGCGGCCGAGGATGCCCTGGGGCCGCAGCAGCAGGACGAGGATGAGGATGAGCAGCGCGCCGGCGTAGCGCATGTCGCTCGGGATGACGAGGTTCGACATCTCGACCACCAGGCCGATCACGACGGAGCCGGCCAGCGCGCCGAACGCCTGCCCGAGCCCGCCGAGGGTGACCGCCGCGAACATCAGCAGCAGCAGGGCGCCGCCCATGTTCCACGAGGTCGCGTTGAGGTACAGGCCCATGAGCACGCCGCCCAGCGCCGCGAGCCCGGCGCCGAGCACCCAGACCAGCCGGACGATCCGGTCCACCGTGATGCCGGACGCCGCGGCGAGCGCCGGGTTGTCCGAGACGGCGCGGGTGGCGCGCCCGACGCGCGTGCCGAGCAGGAAGTACGCGACCCCCGCGAGCACGACCACGGCCAGGAGCAGCGACCACAGCGAGGTGGTGCTGATCCGCACGGGCCCGAGGTCGACCGTCGTCGGGTTGGTGGTGACGATCCGCAGCGCGCCGCCGCCGAAGAAGAACTGGTACGCGTACTGCAGCGCCATGGACAGGCCGATCGTCACGATCATCTGCTGCGTCGTGCCGACGCGGCGCTTGCGCAGCCGGTGCCAGAGCCCCGCGTCCTGCACCCAGCCGGAGGCGGCGCCCGCCGCGACGGCGAGCACCCCGGACACCAGCAGCGGCAGGCCGAGCACCTGGCAGCCGACGTACGCGAGGACGGCGCCGAGGGTCACCTGCTCGCCGTGGGCGAAGTTGGACAGGCCGGTCGTGCCGTAGATGAGCGACAGCCCGACGGACGCGAGGGCGAGCAGCACGCCGAACACCAGCCCGCTGCTGGCCTGCTGCGCCAGGCGCGGCCAGGAGAACCCGGTGCCGGACGCACCGGCCGGCGCGTCCTGCTCGCCGCCGGGCGCGGGGGCGGTGGCGCCGGGCGCCGGGCCGGGGGCCGCGTCCTGGTCGCCGC
>JAEWGQ010000081.1 GCA_023388235.1 Actinomycetes bacterium
CGCCGATGCCGCCGACCTGCTGGGGCGGGGCGCCGCCCACGCCCCACCACCGCTCGCCCGGGGCGGCCGGGTCCGCGTCGGTGGTCGGGTTGGCGTCCGCGAGGCACGCGCGGATCGCGGCGCCGTCCCGCACCGGGTCGAGGGCCGTCACGACGGACTCCGCCGCGACAGCGGGCGGCGGCGTGGCGGTGTGCAGCCACTCCCAGCCGGTCCGGGCGGGGTGCAGGCCCAGCCGCCGCACGTCGGCGGCGTGCAGCAGCCCGAGCGCGTCCGTGCCCACCCAGGCGAACAGGTGCGTGGCGTCGGTGTGGCGCCGCAGCGCGTCCGCCACCGCCCCGGCCGGCCCGAGCGCGACCAGCACGGTCCCCGGGGTGCCGCGCGTGGTGCGCAGGACGGCCACCAGCGCCCCGCCGGGGGCCTCGACGTGCTCCGGCCGCAGCCAGCCGCTCTCGTCCAGCAGGAACGGGTCGTCCACCCAGCCCGCGGGCAGCGCGGGCGGGGCGGACGGCACCGGGGCGGCGGACGGGTGGTCCGCCGCGCTCACGCCTCGACGGTCGCGGCGGCGGCCTCGTCCTTCGCGCCGGACCCGTCCTTCGCCGCCTTCGGCTTGGCGTCGACGCCGGCCTCCCGGCGCTGCTCCGGCGTGATGGGGGCCGGGGCCCCGGTCAGCGGGTCGTAGCCGCCACCGGACTTCGGGAACGCGATGACGTCGCGGATCGACTCGGAGCCGGTCAGCAGCGCCACCACGCGGTCCCAGCCGAACGCGATGCCGCCGTGCGGCGGGGCGCCGAACTGGAACGCGTCGAGCAGCCAGCCGAACTTCTCGCGCGCCTCGGCCTCGTCGATGCCCATGACCGCGAACACGCGCTCCTGCACGTCGCGGCGGTGGATACGGATCGAGCCGCCGCCGATCTCGTTGCCGTTGCAGACGATGTCGTACGCGTAGGCCAGGGCCTCGCCCGGGGACTCCTCGAAGCGGTCGATCCACTCGGGGGTGGGCGAGGTGAACGCGTGGTGCACGGCCGTCCAGGCGCCCTCGCCGACGGCGACGTCGTCGTCCTCGCCCGTGGGCTTGAACAGCGGCGCGTCCACCACCCAGAGGAACGACCACGCGGACTCGTCGACCAGCCCGCCGCGGCGGCCGATCTCGAGGCGCGCCGCACCGAGCAGCCCGCGGGCCTCGGACGGCTTGCCGGCGGCGAAGAACACCGCGTCGCCCGGCTGGGCGCCGACGGCGGCGACGAGGCCCTCGCGCTCGGCCTCGGAGATGTTCTTGGCGACCGGCCCGCCGAGCGTGCCGTCCTCGCCGACCGTGACGTACGCCAGGCCCTTGGCGCCGCGCTGCTTGGCCCACTCCTGCCACGCGTCGAACCCGCGCCGCGGGGTCGAGGCGCCGCCCGGCTGGACGACCGCGCCGACGTACGGCGCCTGGAACACGCGGAACGGGGTGTCGGCGAAGAACTCCGTCAGCTCGACGAGCTCCAGCCCGAAGCGCAGGTCCGGCTTGTCCGTGCCGTACCGGGCCATCGCCTCGGCGTAGGTCATCCGCGGCAGCGGCGTCGGCACCTCGTGGCCGATCAGGCCCCACAGCGCGACGAGGATCTCCTCGCCGAGCGCGATGACGTCCTCCTGGTCGACGAAGGACATCTCGATGTCGAGCTGGGTGAACTCCGGCTGGCGGTCCGCGCGGAAGTCCTCGTCGCGGTAGCAGCGCGCGAGCTGGTAGTACCGCTCGAGCCCGCCGACCATGAGCAGCTGCTTGAACAGCTGCGGCGACTGCGGCAGCGCGTACCAGGAGCCGGGCGCGAGGCGCGCGGGCACGAGGAAGTCGCGCGCGCCCTCGGGGGTGGAGTGCGTGAGCGTCGGCGTCTCGACCTCGACGAACTCGTGGGCGTCGAGCACCCGCCGGGCGGCCTGGCTGGCGCGCGAGCGCAGCCGCATCGCGTGGGCGGGCGCGGGCCGGCGCAGGTCGAGGTAGCGGTAGCGCAGGCGCGCCTCCTCGCCGACGGGCTCGTCCAGCGAGGACGACACCTGGAACGGCAGCGGCGCGGACTCGTTGAGCACGACGACCTGCTGGGCGACGACCTCGACCGCACCCGTCGCCAGGTGGTCGTTCTCGTTGCCCTCGGGGCGGCGGCCGACCTCGCCGGTCACCTGGAGCACGTACTCGGCGCGCAGGCCGTGCGCGACGGCCTCGTCGCGGATGACGACCTGGGCGATGCCGGACGCGTCCCGGAGGTCCACGAACGCGACCCCACCGTGATCACGACGGCGGTCCACCCACCCGGTCAGGGTGACGGTGGTGCCGATGTGCTCGGCCCGCAGCGAGCCGGCGGTGTGGGTGCGCAGCACGAGGAGTCCTCTCAGGTGGGTGGGTCGCTGCCCGGGGCAGCCCGGCGAGTCTACTGCGCACCGGCCCGCCGCCGTCCGACGCGCGGGACGGCGGGCCGGCGCACGCCGCGCGCCCGACCGGCCGGGGTCAGAAGAGCGCCGGCTGCACGACGCCCGGCAGCACCGCCGGCGGGGTCGCCGTCGCGGCCGGCTGCGCCCGCCACGGCGACGGTGACGGCGCCGCCCCCTCCTGCGCCACGCCGGGCCCGAACAGCCCGTGCCGGCGGCGCAGCGGCCGCAGCCGGTCGCGGAGCCAGCGGTGGTACTCGTCGGGCACGTACGCGCCGCGCCCGTACAGGCGCTGGTACCGCGGCACCAGCTCCGGGCGGTGCTCGCGCAGCCAGCCGAGCACCAGCGGCCGCACCGGCCCGCGCAGGTGCAGGGGGATGACGGTCACCCAGGACGCGCCCGCGTCGGCGAGGTCGCGCAGCAGCCCGTCGAGGTGCGCGGTGGAGTCGGTGAGCCACGGCAGCACCGGCGCGACCAGCACGCCGCACTCGAGCCCCGCCTCGCGGACGGCCCGGACGAGCGCGAGCCGGGCGCGCGGGGTGGGCGTCCCGGGCTCGAGCGCCTGCTGCAGCGCCTCGTCGCCGATGGCGAGCGACACGGCGACGCTCACCTCCACCTGCGACGCCGCCTGCGCCAGCAGCGGCAGGTCCCGGCGCAGCAGCGTGCCCTTCGTCAGCAGGGACAGGGGCGTGCCGGAGTCCGCGAGCGCGCCGATGATCCCCGGCATCAGCGCGTACCGGCCCTCGGCCCGCTGGTAGGGGTCGGTGTTCGTGCCCAGCGCCACGTGCTCGTGCCGCCAGGACGGCCGGCGCAGCTCCGCGGCGAGCACGTCCACGACGTTCGTCTTCACGACGATCTGGGTCTGGAAGTCCTCCCCCGGCCCCAGGCCCAGGTACTCGTGGGTCGGCCGGGCGAAGCAGTACGTGCACGCGTGCAGGCACCCGCGCATGGGGTTCACGGTCCACCGGAACGGCATCGCCGAGGCCTCGGGCACCTTGTTGAGGGCGGAGCGGGCGTGCACCTCGTGGAACGTCACGCCGGCGAAGTCCGGCGTGCGCACGGACCGCTGGAGCCCGGCCAGCGCGAGGCCGGGCAGGGCGCCGTCCGCCTCCGCCGCGATCTTCTGCCCGTCCCACCGCATGCACCGATTCGAACACGTGTTCGACCCGCACGCAAGGCCCCGTCCCGCGGGCTGGGGACCGCCGGCCGGCGCCCGGGAACGTCAGCATGCTGACCTCCCGGTTGCCGCCGCGGCGCTCCCGGCGGACGGTGGAGGCATGACCTCCGCCGACGCGACCGTCCCCTCCCGCCCCGCCACCGGGGACGTGGACCGCTCCGGGTCGACCCGGGGCTGGCCCGTCCTGGTCGGGCTGCTGCTCGTGAACGCCGCCGTGGCCGCCGGCGGCGCGCTCGCCTCGACCTCCGGCGTCGACGGCTGGTACGCCGACGCCGACAAGCCCGCCTGGACCCCGCCCGACTGGGTCTTCGGCCCGGTGTGGACGGTGCTCTACGGCCTGATGGCCGTGGCCGCGTGGCTGATCTGGCGCCGGCACGGCGGGCGCGCGGCCCGCACGGCGCTGGTGCTCTACGGCGTGCAGCTCGCGCTGAACGCCGCCTGGACGCCGGTGTTCTTCGGCGCCCAGCAGCTGGGCGCCGGCCTCGCGATCATCCTGGCACTCGAGCTCGCGCTGGTCGCCACGGTCGTGGCCTTCCACCGCCTCACCCCGTGGGTGGCCTGGCTGCTGGGGCCGTACCTGGCCTGGGTCCTGTACGCGACGACGCTCAACGCCGGCGTGGCCGCGCTCGCCTGACGGTCAGCCGGCGGCCGGGACCACGCGCGGCCACAGGTCCTCGGCCGGCGGCGCCCAGGTGCCCGCGTCGGCGTCCACCTGCTCGCCCGACCGGATGTCCTTGACCTGGTCGCCGTCCTCGCCCGGGAACCACACGAACGGGATGCCCCGGCGGTCGGCGTGCTTGATCTGCTTGCCGAACTTCGCGGCCGACGGCGCCACCTCCACCGGGACGCCCCGGGCGCGCAGCGCGGCGGCGACCGCGTCGGACTGCGGGCGCGTCTCCTCCGACGTCACCGCGACCAGGACGGCCGACGGCACGCCGCGGGTCGCCCGCACGAGGCCGGCGGACAGCAGCCGCGACACCAGGCGGGAGACGCCGATCGACAGCCCGACGCCGGGGTACGCCTGGTTCCCGTCGGAGGCGAGGGTGTCGTACCGGCCGCCCGAGCAGATCGACCCGAGCTGCTCGTGCCCGACCAGCACCGTCTCGTAGACCGATCCCGTGTAGTAGTCCAGCCCGCGGGCGATCTTCAGGTCGGCCACGACGACGCCCGGGGCGCGCACCGCGGCGGCCTCCACGAGCTGGCGCAGCTCGGCCAGCCCCTGCTCCATCAGCTCGGACACGACGCCCTCGCGCGCCGCGAGCTCCCGCACCCGGTCCACCACCCCGGCGTCGCCGCCGGAGATCGCCGCCAGGTCCAGGCAGGCGCGCGCCTGCTCCGGCGTGGCGCCCGCCTCGGCCACCAGCAGGCCGGCCACCGCGTCCGGGCCGACCTTGTCGAGCTTGTCGATGCTGCGCAGCACCGCCTCGACGTCCGTCAGCCCGAGCCCGCGGTAGAAGCCCTCCGCCACGCGGCGGTTGTTCACGAGGATGCGCACCGGCGGCAGGCCGATCCCGCGCAGCGCGCCCAGGGCCTCGGCCATGACGAGCGGCAGCTCGACCTCGTAGTGGTACGGCAGGTCGCCCGCGCCGACGACGTCGATGTCCGCCTGCACGAACTCCCGGAACCGGCCGTCCTGGGGGCGCTCCCCGCGCCACACCTTCTGGATCTGGTACCGCCGGAACGGGAACGCCAGGTGCCCGGCGTTCTCCAGCACGTACCGCGCGAACGGCACCGTCAGGTCGAAGTGCAGCCCGAGCTGCGCGGCCCGCGCCTGCTCCCCCTCGCCGGCCTCCTCCTGCAACCGGCGCAGGACGTAGACCTCCTTGGACGTCTCGCCCTTGCGCAGCAGCTGGTCCAGCGGCTCGACGGCGCGGGTCTCGATCCCGGCGAACCCGTGCAGCTCGAACGTGCGCCGCAGGGTGTCGAGGACGTGCTGCTCGACGACGCGACCGTCGGGGAGCCACTCGGGGAAGCCGGACAGCGGGGTGGGGCGTGCCATGCGCGTCATCCTGCCAGGTACGGGTTGGTGGCCAGCTCCCGGTCCACCCGCGAGGCGGGTCCGTGCCCCGGCAGCACGTGCGTGCGCGGGTGCAGCGCGGCCACGACGTCCCGCAGCGTCGCCGCCATCAGCCCGGGGTCGCCGCCGGGCAGGTCGGTGCGGCCCACGGTGCCGGCGAACAGCACGTCGCCCGTGAACGCGACGCGCTCCCCGTCCTGCTCCAGCAGGTACAGCGTCGAGCCCTCCGTGTGGCCCGGGGCGTGCCGCGCCACCAGGCGGACGCCGCCCAGGACGAGCTCCTCGTCCGGCGTCCGCACCCCGTCGCCCTGCCCGAACGGCTCCACCGCGCCGGCGTCGAACCCCGCGGCGTCCAGCCCGGCGTCCCGCAGCGCGGCGGCCAGCCCGGTCCCCACGCCCGCGTCGCCGCCGAGCGTCCCCACGGGGTCCGCGAGGCGGTAGGCGTCCCGCGCGTGCAGCCGCAGCGGGACGCCCGCGGCGCCGGCCACGCGGCCCGCGTCCCAGACGTGGTCGGCGTGCCCGTGGGTGGCCAGGACGCCCGCGACGCGCAGCCCGTGCTCCGCGACGGTCGCCGCCACGGCCGGCGCGACGCCGCCCCCGGGGTCCACCACCACGCAGGAGCCGTCGTCCGCCGCGACGACGTAGCAGGTCGCCGCGAACACCGGGGCGGTCAGTCCGAAGATGCGCACCCGGCCACGCTAGCGGCGCCGCGGCACGCACCGCGGCCCGCGGTCGCACTCGGGGGTACCCGCGCCTGCCTAGACTGTCGGGCGGGCGCGGGAGCCGCGGGGTCCACGCGCCCGCGCGCGGGCACCCGTCCCGCCCGGGTCCGACGACGAGGAGTGTGCGTGCCGTCCAGCAAGCGCGAGCGCGAGTACGAGCGCCGCCGGTACGAGAAGTGGCAGCAGCGCCAGGCCGCGAAGCGCGCCCAGCGCCGCCGCCTGCAGGTCGTCGCCGGCGGTGTCGTCGGCGTGCTGGTGCTCGGCGTCGGCGTGACCGCCGCCGTGCTCCTCGGCCGCGGCGACGACGCGCCCGCCGCCGCCGCGAGCCCCGCGCCGAGCGCGGCCACGACCGCCCCCGCCGCACGGACCGGCCACGGCGGCGTGCTCCCGGACGCCGCGCTCGCCGAGGGGCGCACCTGGACCGGCACGATCACCACGAGCCAGGGCGACATCGGCGTCGAGCTGGACGGGGCGCTCGCCCCGCAGGCGGTCGCGAACTTCGTGACGCTCGCCCAGGAGGGCTACTTCGACGGCACGGACTGCCACCGGCTCACCACCAGCGGCATCTACGTGCTGCAGTGCGGCGACCCGACCGGCACCGGCACGGGCAGCCCCGGCTACGCGTTCGGCCCGATCGAGAACGCCCCCGCCGACGACGTCTACCCGGCGGGGACCATCGCCATGGCGCGCCAGGGCGGCGACGGCGCGTCGATGGGCAGCCAGTTCTTCCTCGTCTACGAGGACTCGACCATCCCGTCGGACGCCGCCGGCGGGTACACCGTGTTCGGCCGCATCACGTCGGGCCTCGACGTCGTGCAGGCAGTCGCTGACGCGGGCGTGTCCGGGGGTGCCTCCGACGGCTCCCCCGCCACCCCCGTCACCATCGAGGGAGTGGAGACCCAGTGACCGAGACGCCCGACGAGCAGCAGCGCTCGCACGACAGCGACGAGGTCGCCGTCGACACGACGAGCGCCGAGACGCCGCAGGCCGCGGACGCCGCGCCCACCGAGGTGACCGAGCCGGCCGCTCCGGCCGACGCGGCCCCGGCCGAGGTCCCCGACGCCCCCGCGACCGCTCCGGCCGACGCGGAGCCGGCGGACGCCGACGCGACCGACGCCGCACCCGCCGACGCCGACGCGACCGACGCGGCACCCGCCGACGCCGACGCGACCGAGGTCACGGCCCCCGAGGGCGACGGCGCCGAGGCGGACGCCCCTGCGGCCGACGCCCCCGAGGCCGACGCCCCTGCCGCCCCGGCGCCGTCGCCGCGCCCCGGCCCGCGC
>JAEWGQ010000170.1 GCA_023388235.1 Actinomycetes bacterium
TGACTCCCTCGGCGTGGTCGTAGTCGGGGCGGTCGGTGCGGGCGCCGACCGGCAGCACCGTCCCGGGCCGCACCAGGACCGGCAGCGAGTCGAACCCGTGCCGCTGGCGGTGCCACCGCGGACCCTCCACCACCGACCCGTCCAGCAGCGACGTCCACACCCCCTCGGGCACGTACACGTCCACGTCGCCCTCCGCGGAGAACACCGGCGCGACCAGCACCGACGACCCGAGCAGGTACTGCGTGTCCACCGTGGCCGCGCCGGGCTCGTCCGGGAACTCCAGCAGGGTGGGCCGCATCGCGGGCAGGCCCTCGGTGTGCGCCTCCCGGCCGACCGCCGACAGGTACGGCATGAGCGAGAGCTTGAGCTCCGTGAACCGCTGCGTGACCTTGACCGACTCCTCGTCGAACGCCCACGGCACCCGGTACGAGTCGGACCCGTGCAGCCGGGAGTGCGACGACAGCAGGCCGAACGCCAGCCAACGCTTGAACACCGCCGCGTCGGGCGTCCCCTCGAAGCCGCCGATGTCGTGCGACCAGTAGCCGAACCCGGACGACGCGAGCGAGAGCCCGCCGCGCAGGGACTCGGCCATCGACACGAACGTGGACTCGCAGTCGCCGCCCCAGTGCACCGGGAACTGCTGCCCGCCGGCCGTGGCGGAGCGCGCGAACAGCACGGCCTCGCCCGGTCCGCGCACCTCCTCGAGCAGCTCGAAGACCGCCGCGTTGTACAGGTGCGTGTAGTAGTTGTGCATCCGCTCCGGGTCGGAGCCGTCGTGCCAGACGACGTCGGTCGGGATGCGCTCGCCGAAGTCCGTCTTGAAGCAGTCCACGCCCATGTCCAGCAGCGCCCGCAGCTTGCCCTGGTACCAGGCCACGGCCTCCGGGTTCGTGAAGTCCACGAGGGCCATGCCCGACTGCCACTTGTCCCACTGCCAGACGGACCCGTCGGCGCGGGTCACGAGGTACCCGAGCGCGCGGCCCTCGTCGAACAGGTGCGAGCGCTGCGCGATGTACGGGTTGATCCACACGCACACCCGCAGCCCGCGCTCGTGCAGCCGGGCCAGCAGCCCCTCGGGGTCCGGGAACGTCGCCGGGTCCCACACGAAGTCGCACCAGTGGAACCGGCGCATCCAGAAGCAGTCGAAGTGGAACACCGACAGCGGCAGGCCGCGCTCGGCCATCCCGTCGATGAACGAGGTCACGGTCGCCTCGTCGTAGTCCGTGGTGAAGGACGTCGACAGCCACAGGCCGTACGACCAGTCCGGCACCCGCGCGGGGCGCCCGGTCAGCGCGGTGTACCGGCGCAGCACGTCCTTCGGGTCCGGGCCCGCCACCACGTAGTACCGCAGCCGCTCGCCGGCGACGCTGAACTGGGTGCGCGACACGACCTCCGAGCCGATCTCGAACGAGACGTGCCCGGGGTGGTCGACGAACACGCCGTACCCGGCGTCGGTCAGGTAGAACGGCACGTTCTTGTACGCCTGCTCCGAGGACGTGCCGCCGTCGGCGTTCCACACGTCGACCGTCTGCCCGTTCTTGACGAACGCCGTGAACCGCTCGCCCAGCCCGTACACGTGGTCGCCGACCCCGAGGTCGAGCTGCTCGCGCACGAAGTGCCGGCCCTCGGCGTCGGTGACCAGGCCGACGCCCCGGGCGCTCGCGCCGGTGACGACGCGGCCGTCGACCTCGATCTCGAGCGCCCACTCCCCCGCCGTCGCGACGCGGGCCGTGAGGTTGCCGGTGGTGAGGCGGGCGCGCGGGTCCTCGGCGGTCGGTCCCGACACCACGACGTCCGGGTGGGAGTCCGCCACCGCGAAGGCCGGGCCGGGGTCGACGACGCCGCGGTGGCGCTCGATCGTGACGCCGAGGACGCCCGCGGCCGGCGAGTCCAGCGTGATCGTCACGAGCGGGTGGTTCAGGGTGTCGCCGCGCGTCACGAGCCGGCGGGTGCCCGCGTACGCCGTCAGGCTCCGCTCGCCCAGCACGACCTCGTCGACCGCACGGGGCCGCAGGATGTCGACGCCCGGCAGGTTCTGCCAGTAGCCGTCGGTGAACTTCATGGGATGCGCGTCCTCACTTGACCGCGCCCGCGGTGATCCCGCGGGTCAGGGTCCGCTGGAAGATCAGGAAGAAGATGATCGCCGGGATCATCGAGACGAGGGCGCCCGCGTTGGTCGTGGGGGCGTCCATCATGCGGTCGCCCTGCAGGGACGCGAGGGCCACCGGGATCGTCTGGGTGGCGTTCGTGGTCAGCATGACCAGCGGGATGAAGAACTCGTTCCACGTCCAGATGAAGAAGAAGATCAGCAGGACGGACAGCGTGGGCCGCACCACCGGGAACACCACGCCCCACAGGGTGCGCCACCGGCCGGCGCCGTCGAGCGCCGCGGCCTCGAGCAGCGCCTTCGGGAAGGTGCCGAGCACCGAGGACAGCAGGTACGTGCCGAACGCCGCCTGGATGACGGTGAAGATGATGATGACCGACCACTGGTTGTTGGACAGGCCGACCTCCTGCGCCATCTGGAACAGCGGGTAGACCAGCACCTCCTGCGGCAGCATGTTGGCCAGCAGGAACAGGGTGACGATCCACATCCGGCCCTTGACCCGGCCGACGCCGAGCGCGTACGCGCTGAACAGCGACAGCAGGACCGCGAACACCGCGACGGCGCCGGAGATCCAGACGGAGTTGACCAGCTTCTCGGGGAAGTTGACGCGCGTCCAGAAGCTGCGCAGGCCCTCGGTGTAGAACTCCACCGGCCACGACAGCGGCCCGTTCTGCGAGTAGTCCGCGGGTGCCTTGAAGGCGTTGAGCACCATGATGACGAACGGCACCAGCATGACCACGGCCACGAGCACGGCCCCGGCGAGGACGAACCAGCGCGCCGTCCCGCGGCGGTGCCGGCGGTCGGTGTCCGAGGCACGGGTGCGGCCCGGGCGGCGCGGGGCGCCGGCGGCGACCGGGGTGGGCAGCGTCTCGATCGGGGCGGCCATCAGCGACCCTCCTCCTCACGGCGGGCGCTGCGGGCCTGCAGCACCATGATGACGACGGCCACGGCGATGATGAGGACCGTCAGGACGTTCGCGATCGCGGCCCCGTAGCCGACCTTCGACTTGTCGAAGAAGTTCAGGTACGAGTAGTAGGACGGCACGAGGGTCGAGGACTCCGGGCCGCCGCGGGTCAGCACGTAGATCGGCCCGAACACCTTGAGCGCCGCGACCGTGCAGGTCAGCGTGATCACGAAGGTCTCGGGCTTGATCTGCGGGATCGTGATGGCGCGGAACCGGTGCCACCACCCGGCGCCGTCGAGCTCGGCCGCCTCGTACAGCTCGGGGTCCACCCGCTGCAGCGCCGACATGAAGATGACGACGGGGTAGCCGATCTGGATCCAGATCAGCACGAGCATCACCGTGGGCAGCGCGGTGTCGGTGGACCCGAGCCAGTTCGGCGGGGCAGCCACCCCGATCTCCCGCAGCAGCACGTTCACCGCGCCGGTCTGGGAGTTGAGGATCCAGTTCCACAGCACGCCCGCGACGGCCACGGGCAGGATCTGCGGCAGGTAGTAGGTCGCGCGCAGCACCGACGCCACGCGCGGCCCGAACCGCTTGCCCAGCACGTCGAACAGGGTGGTGGCGAGCAGCAGGCCGAGGAGCGTCGGCACCACGACCATCGCGACGATCATCGCGATCGAGTTCCGGAACGACGTCCAGAACTGCTCGTCGGCCAGCAGGTCGGTGTAGTTGCCGAGCCCGTACCAGCGCAGCGGGGCGTTCCCGCCCTTCCACTTGTGCAGGCTGTACCAGATGTTCATCCCGAACGGGATGAGGATGACGACGGTGAAGGCGATCAGCCCGGGCAGCAGGTACGGCAGGTACCCGATCCGGTCGCGCCGGGTGCGCCTGGTGCGGGGGGTGCGGCGGCGGCGCAGGTCGACGGTGGTCACGCGAGCTCCCTGGGGGACGTGGGTCCCGGCCGGCGGCGCGCGGGTGCACGCCGCCGGCCGGGCTGGGCGGGGTCAGCCCTCGAGCAGGTCCGTCTTGCCCGACTCGTAGGCGGAGGACAGGCCGTCCAGCACCTCGTCGGGCGTCTTGGACTGGTTGACCAGCGACTGGAACTCGCTGACGATCACGTCGTAGAAGCCCGGGACCGGCCAGTCGGGGTAGAACGCCAGGCCGTCGTCGGCGAGGATCGCCTCGAAGTTCTGCGTGAGCTCCTGCGTCTTCGGGTCGGTGATCGTCGACGAGTCGCCCGCGACCGGCAGGCCGCCCTTCTGGCCGAGGATCTCCTGCACCTCGGGGCGCAGCGTGATGTCGATGAACTCGTAGGCGAGGTCCTTGTTCGCGGCGTTCTCCGGGACCACCCAGAGGTTGCCGGACGACCCGGGGTGCATCGTGTTCTCCGGGAACAGCGTCTGCCCCCAGGTGAACGGGATCTCCTCGACCAGGCGCCCGAACCACCAGGAGCCCGACACCATCAGCGGGTAGGTGCCGTTGATGAACGAGACGCCCATGTCCTCCGCGGTCAGCGCCGCGGAGTCGGCGGCGACGTAGCCGGCCTTGACCCACTCGTCGAGCTTCTCGGTGGCCTGCTGGAACGCCGGGGCGTGGAAGTCCACGTCCTCGGTGAACAGCTGGTACTGGTCGATGAGGTCGCGGTCGGCGTAGTGCAGCACCAGCTCGTACCAGAGCTGGCCCAGCGGGTACTCGGACCCGGCGGTCGCGATCGGGGTGACGCCGTTGTCCTTGAACGTCTGCAGCGCGGCCTCGAGCTCGTCGAACGTCGTCGGCACCGCGATGCCGTACTGGTCGAGCATGTCCTGGTTGTAGTAGACGCCGACGAACTCGCCGTAGTTCGGCACCCCGTACCAGTCGCCGGAGCCCATCAGGCCCTGCTCGTCGTACATGGCGGTGGTCTGGATCGAGGCGGGCAGGGTGTCCGCCCAGCCGCGGGACTCCGCCTCGTCGGTGAGCGGGGTCAGCAGGCCCTGCGACGCGAGCTGGCCGGCCGTCGCGTTCCCCTTGTTGTACTCCATGACGTCCGGGACGTCGTCGCCGGTGAGGAAGATCTTCGCGTTCTTCTGGATCTGCTCGAAGGTCTGGTTCTCGACCTTCACGGTGACGTCGGGGTTCTCGTCCTCGAAGATCTCGATGGCCTTGGCCCACGCCTGGCCCATCGCCGAGTCGTCGTTCTCGTAGTGCCAGACCGTCAGGGTGTCGGCGTCGCCGCCGCCCCCGCCGCCGGAGCTGTCGCCGCCGCACGCCGCCAGGGCGAGCGGCAGGGCGAGCGCCAGGGCACCCGCCACGACCTTCTTGCGCTGTCCTGCCATCACACGTCCTCCTCGTCGAGTTCCTCTGCGTGGTCCTTGCCGGGCCGCGGCGCACGCCCGGCCCGCCCGGGTGGGGGTCTAGGGGCCGGTGCCCGCGCGCGCCGGTGCGGGTGCCGCTGCGGGTGCCGGTGCGGGACCGGTGCTGCCGCAGTCCACGAACCGGCACGGCAGCAGCGCGTGCTCCGGCGGGGCGCCGGTGTCGAGCAGCGCGAGCAGGGCGTCCACCCCCGCGCGGCCGAGCTGGGCGCCGGGGGCGTGCAGCGTCGTCAGCGGCGGGACGGTCTGCCCGGCGACGGCCGGCGACGACACCACCGCGAGCACCGACAGCGCCTGCGGCACCGGCAGGCGACGGGCCGCGAGCTCGGCCGCGACGCCGAAGGTCGCGTCCTCGTTCATCGTGACGACGGCGGTCGGGGCGGGGTCGGCGGCGAGCAGCTCCGCGAGCGCCGCGCGGCCGCCGGCGACGGACTCGTCGGCGAACACCTGCACCGGCGCGAGGCCGCGGTCGGTCATGGCGCGCTCGTAGGCCGCTGCGGCGCGGACGGTCGGCCCGTGCCCCTCCGCCACGCGGTGCGCGGCGTGGTTCACGAAGGCGATGTGCCGGTGCCCGTGACCGGCCAGGTGGGCGACGGCGTCGTGCAGGGTCGCGTCGAAGTCGACGTCCACGGCGGGCAGCCCCGCGTCGTCACCGGTGCGGCCGATGAGCGCGACCGGCACCCCGGCCGACCGGAGCCCGCGGACCCGCACGTCGCCCAGGTGCACCTCCATGACGAGCACCCCGTCGGCGAGGCCCTGGCCGGCGACCTCGACGATCCCGGCCTCGTCGTCCACGGCGAACGGCCACAGCACCAGCTGGTAGCCGCGCTCCTGCGCGACCTGCGCCGCGCTGAGCACGAACTCGGCGGAGGTGCGGCTCAGGCCCGAGGTGCCGACGGGGTACGTCAGCGCGAGCACCCGGCTGCGGCGGGAGGCCAGCCCGCGGGCCAGGGCGTTGCGGGTGTAGCCGAGCTCGTCCATGGCGGCCAGGACCCGTGCGCGGGTGTCCGCGGACACGGGGCGGGCGGAGGTCAGCGTGGCCGAGACGGTGGAGAGCGCGACGCCGGCGCGGCGGGCCACGTCCTGCATGGTGACGACCACGTGCGTGCCCTCCTCCTCGAGTCACGGCCCTCGTCGATGAGGGTCGAAGCGCTTCGCGCGGTCGTCACTGTAGGACGGGCGCGGCGACGGCGTCCACACCCGGAGGTATCGAAATGGTCACGACTGTGATCGAAGCGATTCGAACGCCGCTGCGGCGCCGAACCGCGCCACCACGCCCGTGCTGACGGCGCCGGAGGTCTCGGGACCGCCGACCGCGGCCCCGCGAGCGCCGCGCGACGTCGAAGCGTTTGCACACCTCCGGAGGCCCCTGGGGCGCCCCCGTGACCGCCGCCGACCCACCCCCGCGCTGCCGCACCGCCCCGACCTGCACCGACGCACGGGCACGCGCCACTACCCTGGGCGGATGGCGACCATCGGGGACGTGGCCCGGGCGGCGGGCGTCTCGGTCTCGACCGTGAGCTACGTGCTGAGCGGCAAGCGCACCATCTCGGCCCCCACCCGCGACCGGGTGCAGCGGGCCATCGCGGACCTCGGGTACCGCCCGCACGCCGGTGCGCGCGCGCTCGCGTCGAGCCGCAGCAACGTCATCGCGCTCATGGTGCCGTTCCGCCCCGGCATCAACGTGCAGATCATCATGCAGTTCGTCGGCGGCGTCGTCACGACCGCCCGCGAGCACGACCACGACGTCCTGGTGCTGACCCAGGACGACCCGCAGGGCATGAACCGGGTGGCGGCGAGCTCCACCGCGGACGCGCTGATCGTGATGGACA
Source organism: Actinomycetes bacterium (assembly GCA_023388235.1). Classification (GTDB taxonomy): domain Bacteria; phylum Actinomycetota; class Actinomycetes; order Actinomycetales; family Cellulomonadaceae; genus Cellulomonas. The sequence continues at coordinate 7,195 of JAEWGQ010000170.1, forward strand.
TCGAGGCCGACGACGCCCGCCTGCCCGCGCTGCGGTCGCTGACGCTGCCCAGCATCCTCATCGGCGTCCCGGACGACACCACCGGGCTCAGCTGCGTGGACCTCGACTTCGCCGGGGCCGGCCGGCTGGCCGTCCGCGAGCTCGCGTCGCACGGCCACCGCCGCATCGCCCTCGTCGGCGCGTCGCAGGACCGCCTGGACCACCGCGCCAACTACGCCGTCCGGATGCGGCAGGGCGTGCTGGACCAGGCCGGCGCCGCCGGCGTCGAGGCCGCGGTCGTCCCCGCGGACCCGACGTTCACCGGCGGCGCCCGCGCGCTGGACCGCGTGCTCGACGAGCACCCCGGGACCACCGGCCTCGTGGTGCACAACGAGGCGGCGCTCGGCGGGGTGCTCGCCCGGGCGGCCGAGCGCGGGCTGCGGGTGCCGGACGACCTCTCGGTCGTCGCCGTCAGCCCCGCCGACATCGC
>JAEWGQ010000266.1 GCA_023388235.1 Actinomycetes bacterium
CATGGCAGCAACCGTAGGCGCGGACGGTACCGCCCGGCGGCATGGGCCCGGCCGACGCGCGCCGCACCGGAGGCACCCGCGCCGCGCGGGCCGGCCGCGCGGGGGTCGGTGACGTCATCCGGCCGGCCCAACCCCGCGGGCCCGCGGTCCGGCGGCATCCCCCGAACGGGTGGTCGCCCTCGCCGGGTGAGCGCTTCCCTGCCTACGGTCGCCGGACGCCGGGGGAAGGAGCACGACGGTGTGCGACGACGAGCAGGAGCGGGTGCCGCAGGGCATCGAACGGGCGCGGGCGCAGCACGCGGACCTGCCGCGGGTGCCGCGGCAGCGGGGCGAGCCCGACGAGGACGAGTCCTAGCGCCCGTCCCCCGCCCGGGCGGTACCGTCCGCGCCTACGGTTGCTGCCATGCAGATCGAGGACGTGGCCCTCTCCCCGCTCGAGGGCGTGCCGGGGGTCGCCATGAGCATGCTCGCGCCCGGGACCACCGCCGAGCTCGTCCGGGTGGACCTCGCGGTCATCGAGCCCGGCGCGTCGCTGCCCCGGCACCCCGCCGGGCGCGACCAGGTGTTCGTCGTGGTCTCGGGTCGGGGCCGCGTGGCCACGGACGACGACGTCGAGCACCAGGTCCGGGCGGGTTCCGTCGTGCGCTGGTCGGCGGGCGAGCAGCACACCTCGTGGGCGGACACCACGATGACGGTGGTCATCGTCCAGCGGCGCGCAGCGGGCTGACGGACGGGCGGCCCGGCGGCGCGGACGACCCGCGCGGCGGACGACCGTCAGCGCCCGGACCAGCCCTCGCTCGGGGCGCCGGCGACGGCCACCTCGTCCCGCTTGTCCTCGAACAGCCGGATGATGCTCACGGACGCCGGCGCGACGCGCAGCTGGCTCCACGACCCGGGGTTCGCGCCCATCGTCCGGCCCAGCGCCGCCCGGATCGCCACCGCGTGCGACACCACGACCACCGTGCGGTCGGTCCCGGCCGCGAGCAGGGCGTCCAGGCCGGCCCCGATCCGCTCCCCCACGTCGGCGATGGACTCGCCGCCCTCGGGCCGGATGTCGGCCCGGGTGTGCCAGGGCTCCAGCAGGCCGGGCCAGCGCTCCTCGATCTGCTCCGCGGTCAGGCCCTGCCACGCCCCGAAGTGCGCCTCCTGGAACGCCGGGTCGACCCGCGGCGTCAGGCCGAGGTGCTCGCCGATCACCGCGGCGGTCTCCTGGGTGCGGACCATCGGGGAGGCGATGAGCTCGGTCGGGAACGGGATGTCGCCCCACAGGTCGTGGCCCACGCGGCGCACGAGCTCCCCCGCGGCGGCGGCCTGCGCCCGGCCGCGCGCGGTGAGCGACGGGCCGGGCTCGGACGACCCGGAGTAGCCGCGCGACACGGTCATCTCGGTCTCGCCGTGCCGCACGAGGATGACGGTGACCGGCTGGGCGTCGTCGAACCGGACGGCGGCCCCGGACGGGCGGGGCCGGCGGGCGGGCGGGGCCGGCGGCGCGGGGGTCCCGGCCTCCGGCTCCAGCGGCGCGGCCGTGCTGTCCGGGCCCGGCCCCGCGGCGGCCATCAGAACGCGTCCTCGCCGCGGACCAGGATGCGGCCGGAGTCCTCGCAGTACACGATCTCGTCCGCCGGGGTGGCCTTGATCGCGGCGAGCTCGGTGGCGGGCACCGGCATGCCGCTGCCCTCGGACCGCCCGTGCCGCAGGGCCGCGACGGCGACGCCGCCGAACCGGGCGCGCAGCTTGTCGTAGAGCTGGATCAGCCGGTCCTCGAGCGTCGCGGCGAGCGCGTCCCGCTCGGCCCGCACCACGGCGGCCTGCTGGTCGATGACGGCGACCTCGGCGTCCCGCTCGGCGGCGACGCCGGCGCGCTCGTTGAGGAGCGCCGCGTGGGCGGTGGTGAGCTCGCCGAGCGCCGACTCGTGCGCCTCCAGCCGCTCCATCGCCTCGAGCTCGACCTCCTCGAGGTCCCCCTGGCGCCGCGCCAGCGACGCGATCTCGCTCTGCAGCGCCTGCAGGTCCTTGGCGCTGCCCGCGCCGGAGTCGAGCCGGGCCTGGTCACGCGCGGCGCGGTCGCGGACCTGCTGCACGTCGGCCTCGGCCTTGGTGACCTCGCGCCGGATGTCCCCGACGGCGGTGCGGGAGGCCGCGACGGCGGTGTCCAGGTCCGCCAGGCGGGCGTCGAGCTCGGCGATCCGGGCGTGCGCGGCGAGCGCCGAGCGCTTGTGCGCGAGCTGGTCGAGCCGGGTGTCGAGCGCCTGCAGCTCCAGGAGCCGCTGCTGGTCCTGGGGGGTGGCCTTGGTCACGGGTGGTGTCCTTCCGATCCGGTGCTGCGGGGCACCCCGGGGACGCGGCCGGTCCACGGGTCGGTGCGCAGGGTGCTGACGCGGGTCTCCACCGTAGTGCCGTGCGCCGCGAGGTCGGCACGCAGGTCGCGCTCGGCGCCGGCGAGCCACGGCCACTCCGACGCGAAGTGCGCGGCGTCGACCAGGTACGGGGGGCTGGCCGCGGCGCCGCGCGCGGCGAACTCCGCCTGCTCGCGCAGCTCCGAGGCGGGGTGGTGCCGCAGGTCGGCGGTCAGGTAGACGTCGGCGGCGGACGCGCGGACGGCGTCGAACAGCGAGTCGCCCGACCCCCCGACCACGGCGACGGTGCGCACGGTCGCGTCGGCCGGCCCGGCGTACCGGATGCCCTGCACCGTCTCGGGCAGCACCGCGGCGACCCGCTCGGCGAACGCGTGCAGGGTCACCGGCTCCGCGAGGTGCCCGACCCGGCCGGTGCCGGTCGGCCCGTCCCAGCGGGCGAGCTCGAGGACGTCGAACGCCGGCTCCTCGTACGGGTGGGCGGCGCGCATCGCCGCCACCACGGCGGTCCGCAGCCGGCGCGGCGCCACCATCTCGACCCGCGCCTCCACCACCCGGGTGACCTCGCCGGCCCGCCCGATCGCCGGCGACGCGTCCGCCGTGGGCGTGAACGTGCCCTCGCCCGTGGTGGTCCAGGCGCAGCGGCGGTACTCCCCGAGCGCCCCCGCGCCCGCGGCGGCCAGGGCGTCGACCATCCGCTCCGCGTCGGCGGCGGGGACGAGGACGACGTGCTTGTCGAGCGCCGCGGACGGCGCGGGGACCAGCGGCCGGGTGTCGCGCAGGTCCAGCAGCCGGGCCAGCTCGTCGGCGACGCCACCGACCGCCGCGTCCGCGTTGGTGTGCGCGGCGTACAGGGCGATGCCGGCGCGCGTCAGGCGGTGCAGCAGCGCGCCCTTCGCGGTGGTGGCGGCGACGGAGTGCACGCCGCGCAGCAGCAGCGGGTGGTGCACGAGCACCAGGTCCGCGCCCCAGGCGACCGCCTCGTCCGCCACGGCCGCGACCGGGTCGACGGCGAGCAGCACCCGGCGGACCGGCTGGTCGGGGTCGCCCGCGACCAGGCCGACCCGGTCCCACGACTCGGCGGTGGCGGGCGGGTACCGGCGCTCCAGCAGCCGGACGACGTCCGCGAGGGTGGCGACGGGCTCGGGCGTGGTGCTCACGCGGTCGAACCTACCGGTGCCCGGCGCGCCCCGCCGCCGTCCCGCACCGGCCGCCGCGGGGGGCGCCACGTCGGGGCCGTCGCGGCCGTCAGCGCCCGTCAGGGCCCGTCAAGGCACGTCGGGCCCGTCCCGTCCCGTCAGGGCAGCAGCATCGACTTGATCGCGCGCCGCTCGTCCATCGCCGCGTACGCCTCCGCCACCTCGTCGAGCGGCAGCACGAGGTCGAACACCTTGCCCGGGTTGATCGCCCCCGACCACACGTCGGCCGCGAGCTCCTCCAGGTACGCGCGCACGGGCGCGACGCCGCCGCACACGCCGACGTTGGTGGAGAACATCTGCGGCACCGGCAGCTCCGGGCCGCCGGCGGGGACGCCCACGAACCCGACCCGGCCGCCCGGGCGGGCGGTGTCCAGCGCCTGCTGCATGGACTCCTTGGTGCCGACGCACTCCAGCACCTGGTCCGGCCCGACGCCGCCGAGCAGGTCCCGCACCGCGGCGGCGCCTTCGTCGCCCCGCTCGGCCACGACGTCGGTCGCCCCGAACTCGCGGGCCAGCGCCTGCCGCGACGCGTGCCGGGACATCGCGACGACGCGCTCGGCGCCCAGGCGGCGGGCGGCGATCACCGCGCACAGCCCCACGGCGCCGTCACCCACGACCGCGACCGTCGACCCGGGGCGGACGCCGGCGGACAGCGCGGCGTGGTGGCCGGTGCCCATGACGTCCGTCAGCGTGAGGACGCTCGGGAGCAGGTCCGCGTCCGGGTGGTCGGGCATCGCGACCAGGGTGCCGTCGGCGAGCGGGACGCGGACGTACTCCCCCTGGCCGGCGTCGGTGAACAGGCCCTCGGCGTCCGGGCCGCCCCAGCCGCTCGACCGCTCGCACGACGTGTGCACGCCGTTGCGGCAGTGCGGGCACGTGCCGTCGGACACCATGAACGGCGCGACGACGAACTGCCCGGGCCGCAGCGTGCGGACGTCCGCGCCGACCTCCTCGACCACCCCGACGAACTCGTGCCCGATGCGGTGCGGCTCGCGGGTGGGCCGCACCCCCCGGTACGGCCACAGGTCGGAGCCGCACACGCACGACGCCACGACCCGCACCAGGGCGTCGGTCGGGCGCTGGACGGTCGGGTCCGGAACCTGCTCGAGGCGGACGTCGTGGGGGCCGTGGATGAGAGTCGCGCGCACACCGGAAGCCTACGGCGCACGCGGGCGCTGGTCCTGCGGCCGGAAGCACCGCACACTGGCCGCATGTGTGGCCGCTACGCCCAGACCCGCGCCGACGACCAGCTCGAGCGCGACCTCGTCGTCGACCGGATCCTCGGGGAGCCGCACGCCCCGTCCTGGAACGTGGCGCCGACGCAGGACGTGCCCGTCGTGCTCGAGCGGGTCGAGGACGACGGCCCGCAGCGGCAGCTGCGGACGGCGCGCTGGGGCCTGGTGCCGTCGTGGGCGAAGGACGTGTCCATCGGGTCGCGGATGATCAACGCCCGGTCGGAGACCGTGCTGGACAAGCCCGCGTTCCGCAAGGCGGCGGCCCGGCGGCGCGCGCTGGTGCCGATGGACGGCTACTACGAGTGGCAGGCCCACGAGCGCGGGCCGAAGACGCCGTACTTCCTGCACGGCGCCGAGCCGCTCGCCGCCGCGGGGCTGTACGAGCTGTGGCGCGACCACTCCAGGGCCGACGACGACCCGGCCCGCTGGCTCTGGTCCGTCACGATCATCACGCGCCCGGCCACCGACACCCTCGGGCACATCCACGACCGCTGCCCCGTGCTGCTGCCCCGGCCCCTGTGGGACGACTGGCTGGACCCGGCGATCACCGCCGCGGACGAGGTCGGCGCGATGCTCGTGCACGTGCCCGAGCCGCACCTGACGCCGCGCGAGGTCGGCCGGGCGGTGGGCAACGTCGCGAACGACGGCCCCGAGCTCGTCGCGCCGGTGCACCCGGAGGACTGACCCGGGCCCTCCGTCCGTGGCGCGCGCCCCGGCGGCGTGCGGGGATGGACGCGTGGACGGGGCGCCGGGCATCGAGCTGAGCTGGATCCCCCTGGGGGCGGGCGGGTCCCCGCTCGTGCGCGCGAGCGGCCGGGCCTACGAGGCCGTGCACGCCCGCCGCGAGCGGCGGCCACCGGGCGGGCTCGTGCACGCCGCGCTGGTCGTCCGGGACGGCGGCGCCCCCGTCGCCGTCGAGGTGACGCCCTCGTGGGGCGGACCGCCCGGGCCACCCTCCGCGCGGGGCGTCGTGGCGGAGGGACCGGTGGGCGCGCGGGCGCTGGGGCGGTCCCGGTGGTTCCGGTACGAGGTGCGGTGCTGGCGCGGCGGGACCGTGCCGGACCTCGCGTGGGCCGTGCAGCGGCAGCAGGTCGCCGACGACACCCGGACAGCGGCCGCGCTGCTCGCCGCCGCCCCGCGGGTGCCGCGGCACACCTGGGGACGCGACGCCCTCGGCGTCGGGGACATGTGGACGTCGAACTCGGTCGTGGCGTGGCTCCTCGACGCCGCGGGCCTCGACCCCCGCCCCCTCGGGCCGCCGGCCGGGCAGCGCGCGCCGGGGTGGGCGTGCGG
>JAEWGQ010000295.1 GCA_023388235.1 Actinomycetes bacterium
CGGGAGCGGCGGTCACCCGAGCACCGCCGGCTCCCCGGCACGTGCCGCGGGCGCCCGGCCGCCGGGCGCGCCCGGGACGTCGGCGGCGGCGCGGAGCCGCGGGTCGAGCAGCCGCTCGGCGACGTCCACCAGCAGCATGACCAGCACGTACCCGACGGCGACCACCACCACCGCGCCGACGACGACCGGGACGTCGCGCTGCATCGTGGCGTCGAGCAGCAGCCGCCCGAGGCCGGGTCGCCCGAACAGCGTCTCGACCACCACGGCGCCGCTGAGCAGCGACCCGAACGCCCACCCGGACAGGGACACGGCGGGCAGCACGCCGTGCCGCAGCGTGTGCCGCCACAGCACGCCGGCCGGGGACGCCCCGCGGGCGCGGGCCGTGGTCGCGAACGGCGCGGCCGCCGCCTCGTCCAGGGAGTCCCGCATCACCTGCCCGAGGAACCCCGCGACCGGCACCGCCAGGGTCACGGTCGGCAGCACGAGCCCCGCGGGGTCGGTGCCGCTGCTGGTGGCGGGCAGCCAGCCGAGCGTCGAGGAGAACACCACGATGAGCACGGCCCCGAGCCAGAAGTGCGGGAGGACGGCCGCCACCACCTCGACCCCGCGCAGCAGGGCGGCCGCCGCGCGGCCCACCGGGCCGGTCGCCCGGACGGCCGCCGTCGCGACCGCGAGCGCCAGCACCCAGGCGAGCGCGAGCGCGAGGACGGCGAGCAGGAGGGTGCCGGGCAGCTGCTCGGTCAGCAGGTCCGCGACGGGCACCTTGCGCGCGTACGACACCCCGAGGTCCAGGGTGAGCACGCGCCACAGCTGCACCAGGTACTGCACGAGCAGGGGCTGGTCGAGGCCGTACTGCGCGCGCGCCGCCGCGACCGCCTCGGGCCCGGCCTGCGACCCCGGCCCGCCGAGCAGCGCCTCCGTGGGGTCGCCGCCCGCCGCCCGCAGCGCGAAGAAGACGACGGTCGCGACGACCCACGCCACGAGCACCACCGACCCGAGCCGGCGCAGCACCCACCGGAGCCACGCGGGCCGCACGGCCGTCAGGCCCCCAGGCGCGCGTCGAGGAACGTCGGCGTCGCGACGGTGTCGAGGGTGCGCACCCCGGTGACGCCGCGGGTGAGGAAGTGGTTCTGCTGGTCGTACAGCGGCAGGATGTAGTACCCCTCGAGCACGATCTGCTGCGCCTGCCGGTAGAGGTCGGCGCGCTCGCCGGCGTCCGCGGTCGCCGACGCGCGGTCGAGCAGGTCGTCGAGCGCGGGGTCGGTGATGCCGGCGTGGTTCGCGAAGTAGCCGCTGGGCGCGGGGACGGTGCCGTCGGAGTGGTAGAGGATCCGCAGCACGTCCGGGCCGACCTTGGTGTACGGCGCGGACACCGCCTCGTACTCGTGCGCGCCGAGCGCGGCGTACCAGGCCGACAGGTCCAGCGGGGTCAGCACCACGTCGAAGCCCGCCGCCTTGGCGTTGGCCTGGATCTGCTCGAACAGCGACTGCTCGGCCGCGACCGACTGGTTCGTGCTGACGGGGAACCGGACGGTGAGCCGCTGCCCGTCCCGGGTGCGGTAGCCGTCGTCGTCCCGGCCGGTCCAGCCGGCGGCGTCGAGCAGCGCCTCGGCGGCGTCGACGTCGGTCCCGAACAGGTCCTCCTCGGAGTACGCCGTGGGCTCGACGCTGGACAGCGGGGAGAACGACCGGGTGGCGGTGCCGGCGAACAGGGTCTCGATGCCGGGGCCGGGGTCGGCGGCGCGCACGAACGCCTCCCGCACCCGGACGTCGTCGAACGGCGGCTGCGCGCTGTTGAGCTCGATGCGGTTGACCGAGCCGGGCCGCGGGGCGTCGACGTGCGTGATGTCCCCGCCGGCGTCGGCCTGGGCAACGGCGTCGGGCTGCGGGTTGTCGATCACCTGCACCTCGCCCGAGCGCAGGGCGGCGTACCGGGTCGCGGCGTCGGGGATGAACCGCCAGACGATCCGCTCCAGGTGGGCCGGCCCGTCGTGCTCCGCCTGCGGGTCGTGCGCGACGTAGTCGGCGTTGCGGACCAGCTCGACCTGCTGCTGGCGCACCCACCCGTCCACGACGAACGGGCCGGTGCCGACGGGCGCGGCGCAGTTCGCGTCCGTGCCGCGGGCGATCCCCGCGGGCGACTGCATCGCCGTCCACTGCTGGCTGAGCGACTCGAGCAGCGCGGAGTCCGGCGCGGTGAGGTGGAACCGGGCGTGCGTGGCGTCCACGACCTCGACCTGCGCCACCTTCTGCACCGCGAGGTACCCCGTGGACGACCCGGTGTCCGGGTCCTGCAGGTGCTCGATGTTGGCCCGCACGGCCTCGGCGTCGAACGGGGTGCCGTCGGTGAACGTCACGTCGTCCGCGAGCGTGAAGTCCCAGGTCAGGCCGTCGTCGCTCACGGTCCACGCCGTGGCGAGCCAGGGCAGGATCGTGCCGTCGGCGTCCCGGCCGACCAGCGGCTCGAGGTACTGGGTGCTGAGCAGGGCCTGCGGGTAGTTCCCGCCGACGTGCGGGTCGAGGCAGGTCGGCTCGGCGTCACCGGTCGCGTAGACGAGGGTGCCGCCGTCGCGCGGGGACGCGGCGTCGTCGGTGCCGGACCCGCCGGTGCAGGCGGCGAGCGTCAGGGCGAGCCCCGCCGCGAGGGCGGCGCCGGTGCGGGCGCGGGCGGGACGGGAGGGGACGGTCACGGCTCCACCTTCGGGGTGCGGCTGCTGGTGTTGTTGTACGGCGTCCAACAATAGGTCTCGCTGGCGGAGCGGTCGCCCGCGGCCGGTGTGACGCTCGTCCTACGATGACGCCGTGCCGACCCCCGACCCCCGCCGCGCCGGCCGGCCCCCGGCCTCGTCCCGGGCCGTGCTGGAGGAGGCCGCCGGCGAGCTGTTCCTCGAGCAGGGCTACGCCGCCACGTCGGTCGCCGACATCACCCGGCGCGCCGGGGTCTCCCGCAGCACCTTCTTCAACTACTTCCCCGCGAAGTCCGACGTGCTGTGGGCGGCGTTCGACGAGCGGACCGGCCGGCTGCGCCGCACCCTGGCCGCCGCCGACCCCGCGGCACCCCCCGGGCAGGTGCTGGCCGCCGCGCTCCGGGAGCTCGCGGCCGACCTGCCCGCCGAGCACGTGGCCCTCGCGTTCACGCAGGCCGACGCCATGGGCCTCGGGGACGACCTGCGGCTCGCGGCCGCCCGGCGGGTCGCCGACCTCGGCACGCTGCTCGCCGGGTACGCCGCCGGCCGGGGGGTCGACCCGCTGCACGCCCGCGTGGCCGGCACCGCCTGGGCC
>JAEWGQ010000302.1 GCA_023388235.1 Actinomycetes bacterium
TTTCAATTTTCGTTACTTTTTCAACACTTTTATCATTTCGCTGAAGCTCTTCTTGTGACGCAGCAAAAAGCACTGCGCGTATATTTCCCTGTAAACGACAATGGCGCCAATGAGTGATAGATTCATCACTTATTTCATTAGCGGGGAGTGTGTTATCTGGATCAAATAAACGCGGAATCCTGACTGTAACGATATCACTTAAATAAGGTTCTGCAAGTACAGCTTCGGCAATTGAGCGGACAAGGGATTGCTCCAGACCAACCATACAAAAACGAATAGTTCCGTCAGGCTCCTGGTCCAGGTTATACTTGATGAAATCAAGCGTAATTGCTGCAATGAGCTCATTTCTTGTCATTTTTTACTCCTGAACGGATTCTCAACATAAGCACAATCATCAGAGAGACGGCGAAGCAATCCCAATGATCTCAAACGCTGCTCTAAACGCTGCGAGTTCTGCATAAAGGCGTTTTGATCAATCGGTAGAGTTCCAAAAGCTTTCTCTGCTTCATTCGCCCCAATGACCAAACGGAATCTTTCATAGAGCTTTGCGAGAAATCGATGATATTCTTCTCGACCATCATCCACAACACACATTACCAAGGCCTTAAGCAAAGCATCATCTGGTGAATACCATGTCCCCATTGCACGGCGCGAAACAGCCAAACCAATCTGTTTAGCCCATTCCATATGCACCTTAGCTACATGTTGCTGGTGACGCTTCTCAGCATAATTTCTTAAAGCCTCAAAAATTGTATCTGGATCACCGGCTGGCAAACCATCGTCTGGTTGCCATGCATAACGCTCAGTTAAGTATTCTCGTATTGCTTCCGAAGGGACTCTGGAGTTCAATGCATCATGCCAACGTTTATCCTCCTTAGCAGATTCAATATATGCACGTACAGCCCGGGTAGACAACATTCTATTCGCCCCAAAATTTTCTTTTGAAAGTTCAAACAGAGTTGTTCTGATGGGAGAGGCTATTTCTAATACAAACTTTGGTTCACTATTGTCACCTACCTCTTCATTTGCCCTTTTAAGCATATAGATAAGCATGTGCAAAGAAGATAAACGCATCAGAGGATCGAGTAATGCTTCCCCGGATAAATCCAGACTCAATAAATTAATCCATGTATCAGCAATTCTTTCATATTCCGGGCGCTCGGCAAAAGGAAGATACCCAATAGAACTGGATACTTGATTGGAATTGATATGCTCCTCACCCGGTAATAGCGCAAGAATAATACGATTCCAAGTATCATCCTTACGCAATAATTTTTCTGATATCATATCGGCTAATTCTTTAGCTTTACTGCTTCGATTCAGCATCAGATAAAGCAATTCTCCGCTTCTAGCAAAGAAACGTCGATCTGGACTCCCATTTGCATTTGCCGGTAAATCGGCATACAAACAATTCGGTCCATATGGAAATAAAAAACGAGAACTCCACCGACGTTGCCGATGTGATTCAATAGCTGTAGTTTGAAAAAATTCGATAACATGTAAAAATCGGATAAACGAACCAAACCGGTCTTGTAAATACAAGAAATCATCATCAAAAGAGAATATTTTCAGCCATTCTCGCCACCTCTCAGGGTCTGACTGATAATTATCATGAACATATCTAATATGAGGGTTATTAAATATTAATTGCCGGATAGGAATGAGGCGAGGAATATTATATTGAAATTTTTCATGCTCATCATTACTTCGACTTTCATTCAACGCCTTTCCTACGTAACTTCTTGATTGAAATATTGCAAGAAACTCCAAAAATACGAGCCATGGTGTCTGATCATTGTAGAAACGATGTCCCCAGATGGCCTCATCAACCCAAATATTAACATCTTTTTTAAATTTTGCTGACGCTTCCAGACGTGTGCTCATGATTCCACCTTGATCCGTATATTATCAGGATGGATTCGTCCTTGGTCATCCATCGTAAGAGCTTGCAAGCTAATCTCATCACTAGATAGATCCTCTGCAAGCAATTCATCAAGTCTTTTAATTAATCTTAATTTGAAATCCAGAAAATCCTCATGACATTGACGGGAGAAACTTGCTGGTAAACTGCCATTTGCAACACGGACAAGATACTCAAAATGAGTAAGTTGAAGTATCAGATTATCAACAAAATCACCATCAGCTGCGGGATCAATTATCTGCAAACATGGTGTTGCACCATTGCTTTCCAATGCAAAATTAAGATAAGGGTTCCTTCTTTGACGAATAGTCGGCAACTCATAATTCAAAAGAGAAGCGATACGACCCCGCCCATCACCACCTGACGAGGCAAGGTAAAGTACTGTTCCATCATCAATCATCATCCCGCAAAAAGTTCGATTTAAACCCCGAACTAAAAGTTCTGTTATACTAGATATGTCACTACCTTTTTTTAAACCTTCAACAAAATCTAGATATAACCCCGATGCTTGGTAGACAGTTAAATGCCAAGGATCGAAATTACTTTCTTCTGGCAAAGAGAAAAACAGTCTCTGTCGTTGTTTAGAAAGAGCCTGAATGAAATCATCAATTAGCTTCCTTTCACCCTCAAGATAATCTTTCAAATATGGCAAATATATTGACTCCCCGTAATAAATATCATTGGACAATAAACTAGCATATAGAGGCGAGTCATTATAAGCGCCATAGATAAGAAAATCATCGAATTTATTATCAGTTTCTCTTCCAATACCAAAGGCCTCAAGGATATTAAAAACTTGATACTGTTGCCGCTGACGAATAGATAAATTCGAACCAAAAACGTTTGAATAAGGATTTGTAAGAGTATAATTATTTTTCTGTGCACGATTATGTGCCGTACGACAGGTTAGCAAAATCTGTCCACTGTGCTGATCACCCAATAATATATTAACACTGAGAAGAAGCAGATCACGGATGGGTATATGCATACGGTTTGCACGTGCAAGTTTCATCAAAGCTGCTAACCGCTTGAGAAACATCCCTTTGCGGAGGCATTCTCGATTTATAAGAATAGGACAATTTGTTGTACCGTCGTTTTGCACCATATCGCAGCCACTACATTGAGACCATTGTGGATGTTCAACTATTTGCTCAATTAGTAATTGAAAATGCTCGGACGCATCAGAACAGCTAAGATTATAAAGACTTAAATTAAGGGTATCGAGCTCAGTTTTTTCTTCAACAAGCATGTCTTCTACAATCTTGAACATTTTATGTTCTTCATTGCCCTTACTTTCCGACCAATCGCGCCAACTTGACAACAACTGTCCATCATTGGCTGCGACTAGATATACATTGTCAGCATCCCTATTAGCAATAGATGTCGTTAGTTCTGCCAACAAGCCGTTCTTTTCATCCGGTGTTAGTTCACTTAAATCTTTAATGATATGTAGTTTTTTTCCAGAGACTGGAAGTGTTAGTGAGACATATTTCCCACCGGCATTCCACTTTTCTAGATTGCCACCGAATTCTAACCACACCTGACGGCAATGAAATGTTTTACCATCACCTGCGGTACCTGTAAGAATAACATTCCGGGGTATCATAGAGTTAAAATTTATATTAATATCTTTCAATCTTGATGGTGTGATATGAATAACGGATTCAATACCATAATGTTCAATTTCGGTCTGTATCAGTTCATCATACATGTTGTCACCAGCAGGAATAGGCCCGTAATGACGTAAAAAAGAGATCAAGTTGTTTGATTTATTCATATAAAGAGCCTTCATAGAAGATGTGTTGCCAAAAAGAATAGTCACGCATTGATATGTTCTGAAATGCAGGAACAAACTGCTTGGCTCCTCCATAGGACGACGTTACGGTCACTTGATTTTCTCCTCTACAATCACTCGCATTATAACTACAGCAAAGAACCCTCAGCACAATTTTTTCAACACAACCTAAGTTGAATTATCTAACTCTCTCATTTATTGACATTACATCAAAAATGTGTTCAATCCAAAGTAAATAGTTTCAAGCAATAATACCCTAAAAGCAGTGTTTCGTTCAGCACGAGGACACCATTATTGTTTGAAAAAGTGGCACAGTTTGGTCTTCGACGCACTGATAATGACGCTCAAGCGCCGTAAGCATCTGCAGAACGTTATCGTTCATATCAAACGCAACGATACTGACGTAATTTGCCCGGGAGCAGGAGCGCCCTGCTCATCACGCCAGCCGACACGCACATCACTAAGCCAGGAATCAAAACGGTCACGACTATTTTTCAGCCTATTACGAAACTCACTAGCAGTTTTGCCCGCCCCGAAACGGGGATAAAACAAGGCATAAGCCTCTTTCCATTTCTGAACACCCAATCCCACAGGTGGTTGAGATTTACCGTACTTCGACAAATACCACGCCACTTCAAGCAAATCGTCTTCCGAGCTATTCAATGTTAC
>JAEWGQ010000314.1 GCA_023388235.1 Actinomycetes bacterium
CCAGGCCGATGCCCTGGCTCGCCCCTGTCACCACCGCCAGCCGGCCCTCGAGGGTGAACAGGCCCGCTGCGTACTCGGCCGGGGTCGCGGGCTGCCGCGGCTCCATCCCCGCCGCCCGGTACGCCGCGTCCACCACGCGCATCGCCTCGACGGCCTGCGCGGTGCCGGACACGGGGTCGGCGCCGCGGAGCACCGCGTCGGCGAACGCCCGCAGCATCCACACGTACGAGGGGGTCGGGTCGGTGCCCTCCTCGACGGTGCCGCCGTCGCGCTCGACGACCACCCGGCCGCCGTGCTGCGGGCCGTACGGCTGCTCGACCGTGAGCGTGCCCGCCGTGCCGGTGATCCGGGCCCACGCCCGGGGGTGCTCCGTCTCCACCATGCTCGTGCGCAGCGTCCCGGCGACCCCGTCCGGCAGGTCCAGCCGGACGACCATGTCCGCGTCCACCCCGTCGACGTCCTGCGCGACGGCGGACCGCACGCGCGGCGTGCCGAACAGGTGGGTGAGCAGGCGCAGCGGGTAGACGCCCAGGTCCATCAGCGCGCCGCCGCCCATGCGCTCCTGCCACCGGATGTCGGAGCGGTCGGCGATGTCGACGCAGAACCCGGCCTCGGCCTCGCGCACCTGGCCGACGGCGCCGTCGGCCAGCAGCGTCCACAGGCGCGCCCACAGCGGGTGGTGCTGGGAGTGGAACGCCTCCATGACCACCAGGCCGGAGCCCGCGGCCAGCGCCGCCACCTCCTCGGCCTCGGCGGCGTTCGCGGTGAACGGCTTCTCGCACAGCACGTGCTTGCCCGCCTCGATCGCCCGGCGCATCCACACCCCGTGCAGCGCGGCGGGCGTCGGCACGTACACCGCGTCCACGTCCGGGTCCGCGAGCAGCGCGTCGTAGCCGGGCAGCACGCGCAGGATGCCCTCCGCGCGCGCCGTCGCCTCGGCGCGGTCGCGGTCGCGGGCGGCGATCGCCACCACCTCGACCTCCGGGACCTGGGCGGCGGGCGCGGCCACCGCGTCGTGCAGGATGCGGGCCGCACCGAGGACCCCGAGACGCACCGTCGACATGCGACGCACCCTAGCCCGCGCCGCCCGCCCGCGTACCGTGGCGCCCATGCCCACCGCCCCGCACCGGTTCACCCAGGTCGACGTGTTCACCGACGAGCCGTACCGCGGCAACCCCGTGGCGGTCGTGCACGACGCGGACGACCTGGACGACGCGCAGATGGCGGCGTTCGCGCGCTGGACGAACCTGTCGGAGACCACGTTCCTGCTCGCCCCGACGACGCCGGGGGCCGACTACCGGCTGCGCATCTTCACCCCGGGCGGCGAGCTGCCGTTCGCCGGCCACCCGACGCTCGGGTCCTGCCACGCGTGGCTGGCCGCCGGCGGGCGCCCCGGCGGCGACGACGTCGTGCAGGAGTGCGGCGTCGGCCTGGTCACGGTGCGGCGGGACGCCGGCGGCCTGCGGTTCGCCGCCCCCACGCCCCTCGCCGACACCCCCGTGCCGCCGGACGTGCTCGCGCGGGCCACCGCCGCGCTCGCGCTGCCCCCGGGCGCCCTCGTCGACCACCGGTTCGTCGACAACGGCCCGCGCTGGAACATCCTGCTGCTCGACTCCGCCGAGCGGGTGCTCGCGCTGCGGCCCGACGTGGCCGCGCTCGGCGACGCCCACGTCGGGGTCGTCGGGCCGTACCCGCCGGGTGCGCCCGCCGCCTTCGAGGTGCGCGGGTTCGTGCCCGGCATCGGCGTGCCGGAGGACCCGGTCACCGGCTCGCTGAACGCGGTCGTCGCGCAGTGGCTCATCGGCACGGGCCGTGCCCCGGAGGCGTACGTGGCCGCGCAGGGCACCGTGCTCGGCCGCGCCGGGCGGGTGCACGTCACGCGCGACCCCGACGGCACCACCTGGGTCGGCGGCGCGAGCGTGGCCTGCGTGGACGGCACCGTGCGGATCTGACCCGCGGGGGTGAACGCCCGCCCGTCCCGCGCGCAGGACCGGCGCGGGGCTGCGAGGGTGGAACGCATGCGCACCTCGACACGACGCCCCGTCCTCGCCGTCTGCGCCCTCGTCCCCGCGCTGGTCCTCACGGCCTGCGCGGGTGGCAGCGGCGGCTCCCCCGAGCCCTCGATGCCGGCCGCCACCACGCCCGCGGCCGAGCCGTCCACCCCGGCCCCCGCCGATCCCGGCGTCGCCACGGACGTGACCACCGAGGACCTGCTGCCCGCGACCGCCTGGGACCCGCCGGGCGGCCCGCGCGAGGAGAGCGCGGGCGTCGTGGAGTGGCGGCTGCCCGAGTCGTGCGCCGTCGGCGCCCCCGAGGGTGCGGTGGCGATGCGCACCGCGAGCCACGGGGACGGCGCCGAGGAGGCGCAGGTGGGCGTGCAGCAGGTCGCCGTCCTGCCGGACCCCGACGCCGCCGTCGCCGAGGCCGACCGGATCGCGGCGGCGCTCGACGCGTGCACCGCGCCGGACGGCAGCGAGACCACGTACGTGCGCGAGGACCTCCCCGTCGGCGCGCAGGGCACGGGCCTGGCGACCGCGTACTCCGCCGACGCCGCGGCGGACCCGGCGGCCCTCGACGGCGCGCTCGGCAGCTACCTGGCGCTCACCCGGCGCGGCACCGCGATCACCCTGGTGGCGCTCGAGGGCGGCGAGAGCACGGTCGGCGCCGCGCGCGAGGACGTCACCGCGCAGGTCCAGCAGGCGTGGGAGCTGCTGTGCCGGTTCGACGCCGCGGGCTGCTCCACGTCGTGACCGCCGCCGCCCGGACCAGCGCCGGCCTGCTGCTCCACCGCCGCGCGGCCGACGGCACCGTCGAGGTGCTGCTCGGGCACATGGGCGGGCCGTTCTGGGCGCGGCGGCAGGAGGGCGCGTGGACGGTCCCCAAGGGCGAGCCGCTGCCCGGCGAGGACCCGCGGGACACCGCCCTGCGGGAGTTCGCCGAGGAGGTCGGCACCCCCGCACCCGAGGGACCCGAGACGGACCTCGGCGAGGTGCGCCAGCGCGCGGGCAAGGTCGTCCGGGTGTGGGCGCGCGCCGCCGACCTGGACCTCGGCGCGCCCCGCGGGCCGGTCAGCGAGGTCACCGTCGACTGGCCGCCGCGCAGCGGGCGCACCGTGACGTTCCCGGAGCTCGACGAGCTGCGCTGGTGCCCGGTGGCCGAGGCGCGGGCGCTCGTCGTCGCGGCGCAGGCGGAGCTGCTGGACCGGCTCGTGGCGCTCACCGACCCGGGCGGCGCGGCGACCTGACGGGGATGTCGGTGGTCGCCCGTACGGTCCCGTCATGAGCAGCCGGCCGATCGACCACGCACGACTGACCGAGGTCAGCGAGCGGTACTTCGCCGCGCGGCCGCCCCGCACCGCGGCGGAGCAGGTCGCCCACCAGGGGCTCGAGCTCGAGATGATCGAGGCGATGGGCCTGACGCGGGAGGAGTTCGACCGCATGACCGCCGCGTACCGGGCGCGCGCCACCCGCCGCCGGGCGAGCTGAGGCGCCGGGACCGGCCCGTCACCAGACGGGCGGCCGCCGGTCGGGTCCGCGCAGCCGGTCCTCCAGCTGGGCGGCGAGCGCCAGCAGCACGTGCTCGCCCCCGGGCGGCCCGACCAGCTGCACGCCCATCGGCAGGCCGAGCGGGGCAGCCGCGTCGGGGTCCGTCCACAGGACCGGCACCGTGATCGCCGGCAGCCCGGCGACGTTGATCATCGACGTGTACGGCGTGTACGCGCACTGCTGCGCGAAGTTCCGCTCGGGGTCCTCCGCGTCGTACCAGCCGAGCGGCCGGGGGGTCATCGCCAGCGCGGGCAGCAGCACGGCGTCGAACTGCCCGACCCGGCCGACGAGGGTCCGCTCGAACCGTGCGAGCGCCGCGAGCGCCTCCGCGAGCTCCCGCGCCGTCACCCGGCGGCCGCGCTCGATCAACCAGCGGGTCAGGGGCTCCAGCAGCGCCAGCCGCTCCGGGTCGTCCAGGGGGACGGCCGCCGCCCCGCCCATCCACAGCGTCCGGAACGCGGGCGCGTACGCCGGGTCCGGCTCCCAGGCGCCGGCGTCCTCGACGTCGTGCCCCAGCGCGGCCAGCGCGGTGACGGCCCCGTCGAGCGCGGCCCGCGCCTCCGGGCCGAGCCCCACGTCGTAGGCCCCGTCCCACGCGCTGAACGTGCTCACGCCGATCCGCAGCGCGGCGTCACGGCCCGGTGCGGCGTCGCGGCCCGGTGCGACGCCTCGGAGCGCGGCGTCCAGGTACGAGCCGGCCGGGCCCGCGGGCGTCCGCAGGGTGCGGGGGTGGTCGACCGAGCCGTCCGCCCGCCGCGGGAGCATCCCCTCGAGCAGCAGGGCGGCGTCGGCCACGGTCCGCGCGATCGGCCCGTGCACCACGAGACCGCCCAGCGACTCGACGCCCCCGCCCGCCGGCAGCAGCCCCCGGGTGGGCTTCAGGCCGACCAGACCGCAGGCCGCGGCCGGGATGCGGATGGACCCGCCGCCGTCGGACCCGGGCGCGAACGGCAGCAGCCCCGCCGCGACGGCGGCAGCGGCCCCGCCGCTGGACCCGCCCGCGCTGCGGCCCGTGTCCCACGGGTTGCGCGCGACCGGGCCGACGAGCGGCTCCGTCGTGCAGGGGAACCCGAGCTCGGGGGCGGTCGTCTTGCCGAGCGACACCGCGCCCGCCCGGTCCAGCGCGCGCGCCACGTCGTCGCTCACCTCGGGCACGTAGCGGTACGGCCCGGACCAGGCCCGCGACCCGAAGCCGGTGGGGACGCCGGCGCGGTCGCCCAGGTCCTTGTCGGCCAGCGGCATCCCCCGCAGCGGCGCGCCGGCGTCGGGCACCCCCCGCACCTCTCCTGCGCGGGCGCGGGCGGCGTCCGGGGTGACGGTGCGCAGCGCGCCGACGCGGTCGTTCCCCGCGGCGATCCGGGCGAGGTAGTGCTCGACGAGCTCGGCCGGGCCGAGCGCACCGGTGCGCAGCAGGTCACGCTGCTCCACCGCTGTCAGGTCGTGGAGGGCGCTCATCCCGACAGCGTAGGTCGGGCCCGCCCGCGACCGCCGAGGGCGCCCGGACAGCCGCGGACGCCCGGCCCACCACGGGGCCGGGCGTCAGCGGGACCACCCTGCGGCGTCAGGGCCGCACGACCCGCCAGCGGCGCACCGCCACGGTCGCACCGGCGCCCGCCGCGAGCAGCCCCGCGGCCGCGAGCGCCATCCGGACCGGGTCCGCGCCGGTCACCGCGAGCGCCGTCGGGCCCTCCTCGGCGGCGAGCACCTCGGACTGCGTGACGGTGGGCGTCACGGTCGGGGTGGGCTCGGGCGTCGGCACCGCCGGCACCGGGGTGACGACCTCGGGCTGCGGCTCCGGCTCGGGCTCCGGCTCCGGCTCGGGGTCCGGCTCCGGCTCGGGGTCCGGCGTCGGGTCCGGGTCGGGGGTCGGGTCCGGGTCCGGCGTCGGGTCCGGGTCGGGCGTCGGGTCCGGGTCGGGCGTCGGGTCCGGGTCCGGCGTCGGGTCGGGGCCCGGCGTCGGGTCCGGGTCGGGCGTCGGGTCGGGCACGCAGTAGGTCCACTCGCGCTCGTCGACGCCGCCGCGGCCGGAGTTGTCCTCACCGAAGTGGTACGAGTACCCGTTCGACTCCGTCCAGGCGATGCACATGCCCGGCCTCAGCCCGAAGCGCTCCCACGGGATGAACGTCTTCCCGATGAGGTCGCGGTTCGTGTCGATGCTCAGGTTGTTGGCGCCGGGCACGTTGATGTTCACGTACCCGCTGGCGGGGATCGGCTCGCGGAAGTGCAGGCCGTCGTCCTCCCACCAGAACGGGCGGTCGACGCCGTCCTGGTGGTACCCGGCGGTCACCCGCGGCTCGGCGGCGACGACGGCGGGCTCGGCCGCCTCGGCGGTCGGCGCCACCTCCTCGACCGCCGGGACCTCGTCGGCGGACGGCTCGGCGTCCTCGACCACCAGGTCCTCGACCACGGGGTCCTCGACCACCGGGTCCTCGACGACCGCGTCGTCCGCGGCGCCGGTCCCGGTGGTCCCGTCGGAGGCCGGCGCGCCGGGGGTCAGGGCCTCCCCGGACGCGCCGGCGGCTTCGGTGCCGGCAGCGGGCGTCGCGTCCGCGGCGGACGCGTCCGGCTGCACGACGGCGGTGCCGGCGGTGGGCTCGACGGCGTCGGTCGCCGCCGGCGCAGCGGTCGCGGCCTGCGGGCCGGCGAGCATCAGCGAGAGTGCCACGGCGGGCACGGCAGATGCGCTCATGTGTCCTCTCCTTCGCGCGCCGGGCGGGGACCCGGCGCCTGGAGGGCCGCGCGGGGGCGGCCCGGGCTGGGGGTCGGGTGGGCGACGTCGACGGCCCGGCCGGCGCCCGCCGCCTCGAGCACGAGGCGGACCGGCGCGGTGCAGGCCCTCAGGGCCACCCGCTCGGGGCGGGCGGCCTCGGCGAGCCCGGTGACGAGGTGCACCAGGCTCGAGTCGGCGAAGGTCACCGCGCGGGCGTCCACGGTGCGGACGCCCGCTGCCCCGAGCGCGCGACCCGCCGCCTCGGCGCAGGACTGCACCGGGGTCGTCCCGGGTCCGCACAGGCGCGCGACGGCCGCCAGGTCGACGTCGCCGCTCAGGCGCAGCGTGGTCGGGTCGACCGGGTCGACCTGGAAGGCGTCGGGACCGGCGCCCGGGGGCGCGGTCCGCGGATCGGTGCTCGTCGACATGGATCCAGGTCACCGCGCGGGCGACCACGCACCGCGGGCGTCCCGCGACCGGGGGCGGTGCCGACGGGTCCCCCTGGGGGTACCTAGCGGACCGGTGACCGCCCCTGGGTGTCGCCGTCCTCACGCCGGGCGGCGTCGGCGAACCACTGCGCCAGGGCGGAGCGGCTCGGCAGGTCGAGCTTGTGCAGGGCGTTCGACACGTGGTTCTCGACGGTGCGGATGCTCAGGCGCAGGCGGTCGGCGATCTGCCGGTTGGTCATGCCCGCGCCGGCCATCGACGCGACCTCGCGCTCGCGGGCGGACAGCGGCTCCTGCTGCGGCTCCTCGAGCTGCACGCCCGCGCCCAGGCCCGCGAGCGCCACCAGGCCGGCGTGCTCCCGGTCCAGCGCCCCGACCGCGTGCCGCACCAGGCCCGCGATCTCCGCCGGCCGCAGGGCGAGGGCGGCCACCAGGGCGTCCTGGTCGCCGGACGCGAGCGCCTCGTGCAGCCGCAGCCAGGGGTCGAGCAGCGGGACGTCGCACGCGGAGGCCGCCGCGCGGACGACCGCCAGCCGCTCGACGTCGTAGGGCACGGGGCGGGCCAGCCAGCAGACCAGCGCCGAGGTGCGCAGCCCGCCGGCGGCGTACCGCTCCCCCTCCCGCCACAGCGCGTCGTCGTCCTCCTCGCCGCCCCGCGCGTCGGCCAGCGCCGCCCGGCCCACCGCACGCAGCGACGAGACCGCCGGCGCGTACCCGGACGAGGTCCGCGCGAGCTCGTCCAGCAGCACCTGGGCGACGTCCGCGGCCCCGCCGTGCGACAGCAGCACGGCCCCGACGGTCAGGCTGCGCCGGTAGAACGCGACGTCGCGGGGGCCGCCCGGACCCAGCCGCAGCGAGGTGCCGAGCACGCGCCACGCCGCCTCCGTGTCCCCCTGCAGCAGCAGCGCCTGGGCGAGCACGCAGGAGTGCACGCGGATGCCGAGCAGGTCCAGGTCGTCGAGCGCGCGCTCGAGCCGGCGGCGGGCGTCCCGGGCGGCGACGTCGAGCCGCCCGAGCAGCAGCAGCGCCTCCCCGCGCAGGCCGTCCAGGTGGTGGTCGGTGTCCTGCGGCGGGTCCCCGGGGTCGAAGGGCTCCGCGACCTCGAGGGCCCGGGCGGGGAACCCGGCGTCGATGAGGCCGGCCACCTGCGCGACCACCACCCACCGCGCCAGCACGCCGTCGGGGGCCGGGGGCGTACCGGGCAGCCGCACCTCGGCGAGCACGTCCGCGACCGGACGGACCTCGCCGTCGCGCGCGGCACGCCGGACGCCGAGCAGCAGCCGCACGAGCCCCTCCTGCACGGGGTCGCGTCGCTGGCGCGCGCGCAGGTCGGCCCGCGACTCGCCCCGCCAGACGGCCCACCGCAGCTCGTCCAGCGCCAGCGTCGCGAGCTCGTCGACGGGCTCGTGACCGGTGCGCTCCGTGCCGGCGAACACGGCGGCGGCCTCGGCGCTGTCGCGGCGCCGCAGCAGCACCTCGAGGTACGCGACCGCGTGCGCGACCGTGGGCGCCGCCCGCCACGCCGTCCGGCGCGCCGCCTCCTCCGCCCCGGCCTGCTCGTGCACGAGCCCGGTCAGGTCGGCGGCCCACCGCCGGTACTCCTCGGCCGGCACCTCCCCCAGGAGCGGGCCGGCCGGCTGCAGCGGCCCGAGCCTGTTCCCGGCGCCACCCCCGGTCAGCGCCGTGGCGAGCGTCGCGATCTCCCCGCGGCGGTCCGGGCCGAGCCGCGCCCGCAGCGCGTCGGCCAGCGCCGGCGGGACGACCGTGAGCGTGCCGGACGTCCCCAGGGCGCCGCGCCGCAGCCGTCCCCGCTCGACGAGGCGCTCCACCACCCCGGGATCGAGGGCGTGCTCGACCAGGGGCTCGGGCACCGGCCCGGTCCACGCGAGCAGCTCCAGGGCCGCGACCTCCTCGGGCGACAGCCGGGCGAGCAGGGCGTGCGCCACCGCGTCCACGGGCGCACCGTCGAGCGGCCCGACCTTGCGCCACTCCCCCTCGACCAGCTCCGCCACCCCGGCGAACCGCGCGGCGTCCGCGAGCGCCAGCGCCACCCGGGGGTTCCCGCCCGAGCGCGCGGTGATCGACGACGTCAGGGCGACGTCCGGCGGGGCGTGCAGCGTCCGGTCGAGCAGCCGTGCCATCGCGCGGAACCCGAGCGGGCGCAGCCGCACCTCCGCGGGCGCACGCTCCGCGACCAGCACGGCGACGGTCGGGCGCGGGCGGCGCGTGAGGTCCGCGCTGGTGGTGGCGACCAGCGCCGCCGGGGTCAGCCGCAGCGCCTGCAGCACGACCTCCGCGCTCGCGTCGTCCAGCAGGTCCAGGTCGTCGACGAGCAGCAGCGGGCGCCGGCCCGTCAGCTCCCCCGCGAGCCACGCGGTCGTCGCCGCCGGGGTGACCGGCACCCGCTCCGCGAGCAGCGACCGCTGCGAGCGCAACGCGGCCAGGGGCGCGTCACCCGCCGCCCGGAGCAGCACCGCCGGCGTGCTCCGCCGCGACGCCTCGGCCAGCACCGTCCCGAGCACCCTGCTGCGGCCCGAGCCGTCCTCCCCGCGCACCACCACGTCCCGCCCGAGCGCCAGCCACCGGCGCACCGCGGCCGCGGCCGTCGTCGTCTCGTCGTCGCCCGGCGTGAGCGGGCGGGGGTGAGCGGTACTCACTCCGGCAGGCTAGGCGCGCCCGCGCACCCCCGCCCCCGCTGCCGCCCCC
>JAEWGQ010000338.1 GCA_023388235.1 Actinomycetes bacterium
TGGGAGCCGTCGGTCCTGCGGGCGTACGCGGTGCACCACGGCACGGGCGAGCCGATGCCGCAGGAGTGGGTCGACACGCTGATCGCCGCGCGGCAGGACGGCGAGGGCTTCGCCACGACGGAGTACCCGGCGGCGGCCCTGCTCGACCAGGCGTGGTACCGGCTGGCGCCGCCCGCGGACGGGGCGGAGGTCGAGGCGTTCGAGACCGCCGCGCTGGGTGCCGGACGGCGCCGCGGGCGGGGGAGCGCGGCCGGTACCGTGGGCGGCATGACCTCCGCGCCTCCCGCCAGCACCGACGTCCCCCCGCACGACACGTCGGCGGCCGAGGCCGAGGTCGTCCGGATCTGCCGGGACCTCATCCGGTTCGACACGTCGAACTACGGCGACGGGTCCGGCCCCGGCGAGCGGGCGGCGGCCGAGCACGTGATGACGCTGCTGCACGAGGTCGGCCTGGAGCCCGAGCTGTTCGAGTCCGCCCCCGGCCGCGCCAACGTGGTGGTCCGGCTCGAGGGCACCGACCCGGCCCGCCCCGCGCTGGTGCTGCACGGCCACACCGACGTGGTCCCGGCCGAGGCGAAGGACTGGAAGGTCGACCCGTTCGCCGGCGAGGAGCTCGACGGCATGGTCTGGGGCCGCGGGGCCGTGGACATGAAGGGCATGGACGCGATGATCCTGGCGGTCGTCCGCCAGATGGTGCGCGAGGGCCGGCGGCCGGCCCGGGACGTGGTCGTCGCGATGTTCGCGGACGAGGAGGCCGGCGGCCGCTACGGCGCCCGCTACGCCGTGGACCGGCGCCCGGAGCTGTTCGAGGGCGCGACGGAGGCGGTCTCCGAGGTCGGCGGGTTCTCCGTGGACGTGCAGGGCCGCCGCGCGTACCTGCTGCAGACCGCCGAGAAGGGCATCGCCTGGCTGCGCCTCGTCGCGGACGGCACCGCGGGGCACGGGTCGGCGGTCAACCCCGACAACGCCGTGAGCGAGCTCGCCGCCGCCGTCGCGCGGATCGGCGCGCACCAGTGGGACGCCCGCCTCACGCCGACCGTGCTCGCGCTGCTGGAGGGCGTCGCCGAGCTCACGGGCCTGCCGCTGGACGTGGACGACCCGCTGGCGATCGACCGGCTGATCGGCGCGCTCGGCCCCGCCCGCCGGTTCGTGGGGTCCTCGATCCGCACGCTGGCGAACCCCACGCAGCTGCACGCCGGGTACAAGACCAACGTCGTGCCCGGCCGCGCGACCGCGACGATCGACGTCCGTCCCCTGCCCGGCGACCACGAGGACGTCCTGGCGACGATCCGCGAGCTCGCCGGCCCGCACGTCCGCGTCGAGCCGGAGCACCTGGACATCGGCCTGGAGGTGCCCGCCACCGGCAGCCTCGTCGACACCATGACGGACGTGCTGCGCGCCCAGGACCCCGGGGCGGTGGTGCTGCCGTACATGCTGTCCGCCGGGACGGACAACAAGTCGCTCGCCCGGCTCGGCATCGCCGGCTACGGGTTCGCGCCGCTGCGCCTGCCGGACGACCTGGACTTCACCGCGCTGTTCCACGGCGTGGACGAGCGGGTGCCGGCGGACGCGCTGCGGTTCGGGGTGCGCGTGCTCGACGGGCTGCTGCGCGAGGCCTGAGCCTCAGTCGCCGAAGGCGCCGAGCGTGGAGCGGACGCGGATGATCCGGCGCCGCAGCCACACCTTCCGCTCGCCGCCCGAGTAGAGCCGGGTCCGCGCGAGCTCCCACCGGCCGTGCTCGGCCTCGTCGGTGAGCAGGCGCCGGGCGTCGTTGCGGCTCGTGCTGCGGGGGATCGTCAGCACCCGGTACTCGTACTCCCGGGCCGCGCTCGCGCGGTTCCCCGGCGTGCCGCGGCCGTCGCCGCCCTCGTGGCTGCCTGCCATGCGCACCGCCTCCCGTGACGTCGTGGTGCCATTGTGCCTGGTGCGGCGCTACGGTCATGGCATGGCTACCGACCCGCGCGCGGCACTGGACCGCCTCATCGCTGCGCTCGAGGCGCACTACACCGCCGTGGCCACCCGGCGCGCGGAGGACGACCCCGCGGTCGACGACGCCTACGACGTGCTCGCGGACGCCTTCGAGGCGTACGACGACGCCCTGGGCACGGTGCACGGCGAGGCCACGCCGTTCTACCTCGCGGAGGACGACGAGGACGAGGACGACGAGGACGCGGGGGACGACTACGACCTCGACGACCTCGCGGACGAGCCGGACGAGCCGGACGAGGACGACCTCGCCCGCTGACGTCAGCGGCGCTCCGGGTAGCCGAGCGCCGGCGCGCTGACCTCGTCCAGCGCCCGCAGGATCTCCGGCGGGAGCTCGACGTCGTCGGCCGCGAGCGTCGCGCGCAGCTGCGCGGGCGTGCGCGCGCCGACCACGGCCGAGGCGACCTGGGCGCGCACGCGCAGCCAGGCGAGCGCGACCTCGAGTGGCGCCCGGCCGAGCCCGTCGGCCGCGGTCACCACGGCCTCGACCACGCCGGCGGCCACGGAGCCCAGGTAGGGCTCGACGAACCCCGCGAGGTGCGGCGACGCGGCGCGCGAGTCGGCGGGCACGGTCCGGCGGTACTTGCCGGTGAGCACCCCGCGGCCGAGCGGCGACCACGCGAGCACGCCGACCCCCAGGTCCGCCGCGGCGGGCAGCACCTCGCGCTCGATGCCGCGCTGCAGCAGCGAGTACTCCGCCTCGACCGCCGCGAGCCCCGGGTCCTCGCCGAGCAGCGTCGCGGCCCGCGCGACCTGCCAGCCCGCGTGGTTCGACAGCCCGACGTACCGGGCGCGCCCCGAGTCGACCGCCCGGCGCAGCGCGCCGACCGTCTCCGCCAGCGGCGTGCGCGGGTCCGGGGTCTGCACGAGCCACAGGTCGACGTGGTCGGTCCCGAGGCGGCGCAGCGACGCGTCCAGGGTGTCGAGCAGCGCGCCGCGGGAGGCGTCCACGACCCCGCCGTCCGGCGTGCGCCGCACCCCCGCCTTCGTGCACAGCACGAGCTCGTCGCGGGGGACCACCGTGCCGAGCAGGGAGCCCAGCAGCTCCTCGGCGCCGCCGTCCGCGTAGGAGGCGGAGGTGTCCACGAGGGTGCCCCCGGCGTCGGCGAAGTCCCGCAGCTGCTCCGCGGCGTCGTGGGCCTCGGTGTCCCGGCTCCAGGTCAGCGTCCCGAGGCCGAGGTGGGAGACCCGCAGGCCGGTCCGTCCGAGCTGGCGCAGTTCCATGCCAGCGAGGGTAACGCCGCAGGTGCGCAGCCCAGCCGCTATCGTGGCGCCTCGTGGCTGAGCGTCGAGAGATCGGGACCGTCGCATGAACGTCTGGGAGGCGGTCGTCCTCGGCCTCGTGCAGGGGCTGACCGAGTTCCTGCCGGTCTCGTCGTCCGCGCACCTGCGGATCGTGGGGGAGCTCATCGGGTCCGGCGACCCGGGCGCGGCGTTCACCGCGATCACGCAGATCGGCACGGAGACCGCCGTGCTGCTGTACTTCCGCCGCGACATCGCGCGGATCTGCACCCACTGGTGGCGCGCGGTGCGCGGCGACCTGGGGACCGACTGGCGCGCGCGCCTCGGGGCGCCCGCCGGGGCCGCGCCGGACCCCGACGCGCGGATGGCCTGGTTCATCGCGCTGGGGTCGGTGCCGATCGTGCTGCTGGGGCTGCTGTTCCAGGACGCGATCGAGCAGCCGTTCCGGAACCTGTGGCTGATCGTGCTCACGCTCGCCGGGTTCGCCCTCGTGCTCGACTGGGCGGACCGGCGCGGCGCGACGTCGCGGCAGCTGGACGACCTCACGCCCCGGCACGCCCTGTACTTCGGCCTCGCGCAGGCGATGGCGCTGGTCCCGGGCGTGTCCCGGTCCGGCGGCACGATCACCGCGGGCCGGCTCATGGGCTACACCCGCGAGGCGGCCGCCCGGTACTCGTTCCTGCTCGCGATCCCCGCGGTGCTCGGGTCGGGCCTCTACCAGCTCGCGTCGTCGGCCGGGGACTTCGGCAGCGCCGGGACGCCCGGGCTCGGGGTCACGCTCGTCGCCACGGTCGTCGCGTTCGTGGTCGGGTACGTCGTGATCATCGGGTTCCTGAAGATCGTCTCGACGTACTCCTACCGGCCGTTCGTGGTCTACCGGATCGGCCTCGCGGTGGTCGTCGCCCTGCTGCTCGTCACCGGCGTGCTGCACCCGCTCGCCGGCGCCTGACCGGGCCGCGCGGGGCGGCGGGCTCAGCCCCGGTCGTCCTCGCGCCGGCGGCGTCCCCGTGCGGCCCGCAGGTCCCGCAGCTCGAGCGCGAGCGCCACGAGCAGCACCACGAGGGCGCCCGCCCACAGCGCCGCCGCGGCGCGGGCCCCGGCGCCGGTCTGGGACAGCACCACGAGCGCGGCGGCGAGCAGCAGCAGCCAGACGACGGGCCGGCGCACGCGCGTCACAGCCAGCCGGAGCGCTTGAACAGCCGGAACAGCCAGAACGCCGTGCCGCCCATGAGCAGGAGCGACAGCGGGTAGCCGAGCAGCCAGTGCAGCTCCGGCATGTGCGCGAAGTTCATGCCGTAGATGCCGGCGATCAGCGTCGGCACCGCGATGATCGCCGCCCACGCGGAGATCTTGCGCATGTCCTCGTTCTGCTGCACGGACACCCGCGACAGGTGCACGTTGAGCATGTCCCCGAGCAGGCCGTCGTGGGCGTCCAGGTGCGCGTCCACCCGGGTGAGCGCGGCGTCCAGGCGGCGCATCCAGCGCATGGTGCGCGTCTCGCGCCGGCTGTCCTCCTGCTCGGCGACCAGCTCGGGGAACGCGGCGAGCAGGGGCACCAGCGCCCGGCGGGCCTCGGCGATCTCGCGCTTGAGGTCGTACACCGTCTCGGCCGGGTCGTCCGCGTCCGGGGTGAACACGAGCTGCTCGACGTCCGCGACCGCGGACCCGATGCCCGACTCGATGTCCCCGGCACGCCGCACCAGCGACATCAGCACGGCCGCGAACACGTGGCTGCCGCGGTCCTGCGGCAGGTGCTCGCCGTCGCCGAGGTGCTCGAGCACCTCGTCCAGCACACCGCCCGGGCCCTCCTCGGCGGTGAGGGTGACCTCGTCGACGACGAGCGCCGCCCACAGGCCCGTGCGGACGTCCCGGGTCGCGGGGTCGTAGGTGAGCGTGGGGCTGACCAGGTAGCGGCCGCCGCCGGGCAGGCGCCGCAGCTGCGGGTGCCGGGGCTCGCGCACGCC
Organism: Actinomycetes bacterium; assembly: GCA_023388235.1. Taxonomy (GTDB): domain Bacteria; phylum Actinomycetota; class Actinomycetes; order Actinomycetales; family Cellulomonadaceae; genus Cellulomonas. The sequence goes on from JAEWGQ010000338.1 coordinate 5,193, forward strand.
GCCGCCCGCGACGGACCGCCGCACCACCGACTCGGGGATGCCCGCCTGCCGGGCGGCGTCGGCGAGCGCGTCGAGCGAGTCGACGTGCACCCACGCGGCGGGTGGCTCGGGCGCGGCGAGCAGCCCCAGCAGGCCGTCCGGCGCCGTCGCCGTCCAGCCGTCGTCCGCGTGCACCCAGGCGTGTTCCATTCCGCGCATTGTCCCCGGCCAGGCGACCGGGCGCTCGTCCGACGCGCCGCCGGGGGGCCGGGCGACCTGCGGCGAGGGGCGGCGGGCAGAGGGCGGGGGTGCTGCGGGCCCCGCCGCGGACGCGGTCGGCGTGCCCGGCGGCGGGCGACTACGCTCGGCGCCGTGCTCACCTGGCCCGCCCCGCAGATCCCGCAGCTCCCCGGCCAGGGAGGTCCCGTGCGCGTGCGGGACACGTCCAGCGGCGAGCTCGTGGTCGCCGCCCCCGGGCCCGACGCCACCCTGTACGTGTGCGGCATCACGCCGTACGACGCGACGCACCTGGGGCACGCCGCGACCTACGTGGCGTTCGACCTGCTGGTGCGCGGGTGGCTCGACGAGGGCAAGCGCGTGCGGTACGCCTCGAACGTCACGGACGTCGACGACCCGCTGCTGGAGCGCGCGGAGGCCACCGGCGTGGACTGGCGCGAGCTCGCCGCGGACCAGACGGCGCTCTACCTGGAGGACATGACGGCGCTCGGCGTCGTCCCGCCGGACGTGTACACGGGCGCGGTCGAGGCGGTCCCGGCGGTCGTCGCGGCGGTCGAGGCGATGGTCGCCGACGGCACCGCGTACGTCGTGGGCGTGCCGGACGCGCACGGCCAGGGCGCCGGCGACGTGTACGCCGACGTGTCGGCGGACCCCGCGTTCGGCGAGGTCGCCCGCCTGGACCGCCCGGAGATGCTCGCGCTGTTCGGCGAGCGCGGCGGGGACCCGGCGCGGGCCGGCAAGCGCGACGCGCTCGACCCGCTGCTGTGGCGCTCGGCGCGCCCGGGCGAGCCGTCCTGGGACGGCGGCGCCCTCGGCCCGGGCCGCCCGGGCTGGCACATCGAGTGCGCCGTGATCGCCCGCGACGGCATCGGCCTGCCGTTCGACGTGCAGGGCGGCGGGTCGGACCTGCGGTTCCCGCACCACGAGATGAGCACGTCGCACGCGCGGCTGCTGGACGACGGCGCGGGCGCCCGCACCCACGTGCACACCGGCATGGTCGGGCTGCACGGCGAGAAGATGAGCAAGTCCCTCGGCAACCTGGTGCTGGTCTCCCGGCTGCGGGCCGAGGGGGTGGACGCGATGGCGGTGCGGCTCGCGATCCTCGACCAGCACTACGCGTCGGACTGGGAGTGGACGGACGCGGCGCTGCACGCGGCGCAGGTCCGGCTCGCGCGGTGGCGCGCCGCGGTGTCCGGGAACGGCGGGCCCGACGCCGCCGCGGTGCTCGCGGAGGTCCGGGCCGCGCTGGCGGACGACCTCGACGCTCCCCGGGCGCTGCGCGCCGTGGACGCGTGGGCGGACACCGCGCTCGCCGGGGCCGAGGACGACGCGGGTGCGCCGGGCGTGGTCGCCCGCGCGGTGAACGCCCTGCTCGGGGTCCGGCTCTAGCGCACGCCGCCGGAGCCGCGGCCGGCCGGGTCACGCGGGCGACGACCGACCGGGAGGGCTCGGCGGACGCCCGGGTCGTCCCGGCCGCCCTCGTCCGCGAGGCCCCCGGCC
>JAEWGQ010000343.1 GCA_023388235.1 Actinomycetes bacterium
GGACGCCCCCGCCCTGCGTGGGACACCGTGCCCACCGTGGGATGCCCCCGCCCTGCGTGGGACACCGTGCCCACCGTGGGACGCCGTGCCTACCGTGGGACGCCGCCTACCGTGGGACGCCCCGCCCGCGGCGGGGCTCCGGACGCGACGGCGCCCGCGTCGCGGCGGAAACCGCCTGACCGGGCGGGCGCGCGCCGCTACCGTCGGCGGATGGACGCACCCGAGGTCACCGACGAGATCCAGGCGTACTACGCCCTCGGCCGCGAGCAGCAGCGGCTGGAGCGCGGGTACGGGCTGCTCGAGGCGCTGCGCACGCGCGAGCTGCTGGACCGGTGGCTGCCGGCCCCGCCCGCGGTCGTGCTGGACGTCGGCGGCGCCGCCGGCCGGTACGCGCTGCCCCTGGCGGACGCCGGGTACGCGGTGCACCTGCTCGACCCGGCGCCGCTGCACCTGCGGCAGGCGGAGGCGGCGAGCCGGTCCGCGCGCCGCCCGCTCGCGTCGGTCCGGTCCGGTGACGCCCGCGCGCTGCCGGTCGAGGACGGGAGCGCCGACGCCGTGCTGCTGCTCGGTCCGCTGTACCACCTGACCGAGCGCGCGGACCGGGTGCTGGCGCTGCGGGAGGCGGCGCGGGTGCTGCGCCCGGGCGGCGTCGTGGTCGCTGCGGGCATCACCCGGTGGGCGTCCGCGGTGGACGGGGTGGTCGCGGGCTACCTCCGCGAGCCGGCGTTCGGCGACATCGTCGCGCGGGACCTCGCCGACGGGGTGCACCGCAACGACACGGAGCGGCCCGGGTGGTTCACGACCGCGTACTTCCACCGGCCCGAGGACCTGCGCGCGGAGGTGGCGGAGGCGGGCTTCGACCCGGACGGGCCGGTGGCCGTGGAGGGCGTGGGCCGGCTGTCCCCCGACCCCGACGCGCTGCTCGACGACCCCGCGACCCGCGAGCGGCTGCTCGGGATCATCCGCTCCACGGAGCGGGAGCCGGCGCTGCTCGGCGCGAGCAGCCACGTGCTGGTCGCCGGGCGGCTGCCGGCCTGAGCCGCGCCGCGGGTGTGCGCGCGACGCCCGGGTCAGCCCTCTCCGCCGTGCGACGGCTCGCCCGTCCCGGTGACGGTCGTCAGCAGGATCGCGGCGTCGCTGAGCGCCTCGACGCCGTGCCGCTCGTGGGTGAGCGTCACGAGGTACCCGGCGGGCAGGGTGTCCACGCGGTCCGCGGTGGTGACGACGACGGTGCCGCGCAGCACCAGCACGCTGCCGGCGGGCGGCGAGTTGTGGTCGGCGAGCCGGGTGCCCTTGGTCAGGGCGATGACGGTTTGCCGCAGCGGGCCGTCGTGCACCGCGATCTGGGCCGAGCGCCCGTGCGGGTCCTCGTGGGCGAGGGCGATCTGGTCCTGGGCGAGCTGGTGGGTGTCCACGCGGGTCCTTCCGTCGTCGTCGGCGGTGGGTCCCACTCTGGCACGCCCGGTGGCCCGCTACCGGCCGGCGACGGTCTCGGGGCGTTTCTGCCGCGCGGGCCGGGCGGGCTCGTGCTCGCCGTTCCACACCTGCACGGCCCCCCAGACGGACGCGGCGACCGGCACCGCGAGCACCGCGCCGGTGATGCCGGCGAGCACGGTGCCGACCGTCAGCGCGACGAGGATGACCAGCGGGTGCAGCCGCAGGGACCGCCCCATGACCACCGGTTGCAGCAGGTCGCCCTCGAGCTGGTTCACCAGCACGACGATGGCGACGACGACCAGGGCGTCCACCCAGCCGTTGGCGACGAGCGTCACGAGCGCGGCCAGGATGCCCGCCAGGGTGGCCCCGACGAGCGGGATGAACGCGAGCAGGAACACGAGCACGGCCAGCGGGATCGCCAGCGGGACGCCGACGATCGCGAGGCCGACGCCGATGCCCACGGCGTCCACCGCGGCGACGATCGCCGTCCCGCGCACGTAGCCGCCGAGGGTGCTGACGGTGCGGTCGCCGACGCGCCGCGCGCGGGCGTAGTGCTCGCCCTCGAACGGCCGCAGCAGGAACTCCCAGATCCGGGGGCCGTCCTTGAGGAAGAAGAACAGCACGACGACCATGAGGAAGAAGCCGGTGACGAAGTTCGCGGTGGCGGAGAACCCGGCCGCCGCGCTCGCGCCGAACGAGGACGACGTGAGGAAGTCGGCGGCGGCCTCGCGGGCGTCGGTCAGCTGGTCCTGCGAGATCTGCACGGGCAGGGCGGTGAGCGTCTCCTGCAGCCGGCCGACGCCCTCGACCGCCTGGTCGGCCAGCTCGTCCCACTGGTCCACGACCGCGCGCACGACGGCCCACAGCACGCCGGCGAGCACGGCGACGACGAGCACGAGCGCGACCCAGGTGGCGAGCATCGAGGGGAACCGGTGCCGGCGCAGCCACGACACCAGGGGGTGCATCGCCGCCGCCAGCACCAGGGCGATCAGCACCGGGATGACCACCAGGGTCAGCCGCGTGAGGGCGAACGTGAGGACGGCGACGAGCGCGAGCAGGGCCAGCAGCTGCACGGAGCGCGTCCCCACCCGGCCGAACCCGTCGGCCCACAGCCCCGCGGCGGTGGTGCGACCGGGGGTGCCGTCCTGCGGGCCTCCCGGGCCCGGCACCCGCGGCGCCGGCGGGCGCTCCCCCGTCCGACGTCGTCCGAACATGCGCATCCTCCGTGTCCTCGGCCGTGCTGGGACGGTACGGGCCGGGACCAGGCCCCGCGACCGGAGGTCCACCGTCCGGAGGAGGCGCATCTCCACCCGGGGGCCGATGCGGGGTCCGGGCCGCGCCGGGCAGGCTGGGCGCATGGCCCAGACCAGCGACCTCCGGCTCAGCGACGCGCGCGCCCGCCGGCGTGCCGAGGTGGTGGACCGGCGGCGCCGGGGGCGCACCCGGCTCCCCCTCGACGTGGCGCTGCGGCTCGCCCTGGACGCCCGCCCGGAGCGGGCCACGGCGGTGCGCTGACCCCCCGCCCCACCC
>JAEWGQ010000372.1 GCA_023388235.1 Actinomycetes bacterium
GGGTGGGGCCGGGCGCGCGCCGGGGCGCACGCGGCGACGCCCCGCGCCGGAAGGGTCCGGGCGGGGCGTCGGCGGCGGGTGGCCGGGCGGGTCAGTCGTCCTCGAGCTCCGCCATGACCTCGTCGGAGGCGTCGAAGTTCGCGTAGACGTTCTGCACGTCGTCGGAGTCCTCGAGCGCGTCGATGAGCCGCAGGATCTTGCGGGCGCCGTCGGCGTCGACCTCGACCTGGGTGGAGGGGTAGAACACCACGTCGGCGGAGTCGTACTCGATGCCGGCGTCCTGCAGGGCGGTCCGGACGGGCACGAGGTCGGTCGCCTCGGACAGCACCTCGAACGAGTCGCCCGCGTCGTTGACCTCCTCGGCGCCGGCCTCGAGGACGGCCATCATGACGTCGTCCTCGGTGGTGCCCTCCTTCGGGACCATCACGACGCCCTTGCGGGAGAACACGTACGCCACGGAGCCCGGGTCGGCCATCTGGCCGCCGCTGCGGGTGAACGCGACGCGCACGTCCGCGGCGGCGCGGTTCCGGTTGTCGGTGAGGCACTCGACCAGCACGGCGACGCCGCCGGGGCCGTAGCCCTCGTAGAGGATCGTCTGGTAGTCCGCGCCGCCGGCCTCGGCACCGGAGCCGCGCTTGACGGCGCGCTCGATGTTGTCGTTCGGGACCGAGGTCTTCTTGGCCTTCTGGATGGCGTCGAACAGCGTCGGGTTGCCCGCGGGGTCACCACCGCCCGTGCGGGCGGCCACCTCGATGTTCTTGATGAGCTTGGCGAAGAGCTTGCCGCGCTTCGCGTCGATCACGGCCTTCTTGTGCTTCGTGGTGGCCCACTTGGAGTGACCCGACATCGCTTCCCTCTCGCTTCAGAGCTCTCGTCCCGCGCGTCCGCCGGCGGGCGTCGTGACCCGGCGCCGGGTCGCGCGCCGACGCACCTCAGAGGGCGTCGCGGACGATCTCGACGAACAGCCGGTGCACCCGCGTGTCCCCCGTCACCTCCGGGTGGAAGGACGTGGCGAGCAGCGGGCCCTGGCGCACCGCGACGATCCTACCGGCGGCGGGCCCGGACTCCACGCGGGCGAGGGCGGTGGCGGCCGGGCCGATCTCGTCGACCCACGGCGCGCGGATGAACACGGCGTGCACCGGGTCGGTCGCGCTGTCGGGCACGCCGTCGATGCGCAGGTCGGTCTCGAACGAGTCGACCTGCCGCCCGAAGGCGTTCCGCCGCACCGTGACGTCCAGCCCGCCGAGCGTGCGCTGGCCGTCGATGCCGCCGACGATGCGGTCGGCCAGCAGGATCATCCCGGCGCACGACCCGTACGCGGGCATCCCGGCCGCGAGGCGGTCGCGCACGGGCCCGTCGAGCTCGAACGCGCGCAGCAGCTTGTCGATGGTGGTGGACTCACCACCGGGCAGGACGAGGGCGTCGACGGCGTCGAGCTCGGACGCGCGGCGCACGGGGACGGCCTCCGCGCCGCTCGCGCGCAGGGCGGCGAGGTGCTCGCGGACGTCGCCCTGCAGGGCCAGGACACCGACGGTCGGGGAAGGGCTCACCACCTCATCCTACGAATCGGCGGTGACTGCCCCGTCCGCGGCCTCGTCGGGCACCTCCACGGCGTCCCACGCGGCGACCATGTCGGCCAGGCGGGACAGGCCCTCGAGCAGCGCGGACCGCTCGCTGGCGAGCGACACCCGGACCATGCCCTCCCCGCCGGGACCGAAGGCGCTGCCCGGCGAGACGGACACGTGCCGCTCGTCCAGCAGGCGCAGCGCGAACGCCTCGGAGTCGGTCGTCGCGGCCGAGACGTCGACCATGAGGTAGAACGCCCCGAGCGGGGGCACGCACGGCACCCCGCGCTCCGCGAGCAGCGCCACCGCGGCGTCCCGGCGCTCCCGGTAGGACGCGACCGCCGCGAGGACGTCGTCCTGCGGACCGGTGAGCGCGGCGAGCGCGGCCCGCTGGCTGACCGACGACGGGCACGCGACGGTGGCCTCCGCGACCTGCCCGAGCAGGTCGATCACGCCCGGGTCGCGGGACACCACGTACCCCAGGCGCCAGCCGGTCATCGCGTAGGTCTTCGAGAACGAGAAGAAGGTGAGCACCCGGCCGTCGGTGTCGAACGCGGCGGCGGAGGCGTGCGGGGCGTCGAAGGTGATCGCCTCGTAGCACTCGTCGGCGAACACCCACAGGTCGCGGGCGCGGGCGAGCTCGACGACGCCGGCGAGCAGCTCGGCGGGGTACATCGCGCCGGTGGGGTTGTTCGGCGAGCACAGCACGATCGCCCGGGTCGCGGGCGTGATCGCGGCCTCGATGTCCGCCAGGACGGGGACGAAGCCGTGCGCCGCGTGCGCCGGGTAGGTCCCGACGTCGACCCCGGCCGCGACGGCGGCCATCCGCCAGTTCGGGAACTCGGGGTCGGGCACGAGGATCTGGTCGCCCGGGCCGGCCAGCGCGTTGATCGCCATCGCGAGCCCGTGCATCGCGCCGTGCGTCACGACGACGTCGTCGGCCGTCACGTCGAGGCCGTTGACGCGGCGCACCTTCTCCGCCAGGGCGGCGCGCAGCTCGGGGCTGCCCGTGCTCGACGTGTACCCCGTGTGCCCGGCGGCGGCGTCACGGCCGGCGGCGGCGACGACGTGCGCGGGCGTCGGCACGTCGGGTTCGCCGATCTCCAGCCGGATCGCCTCCGGGTCGCGCATGGCGAGCTCCATGAGGGTGCGGATGCCGCTGCGGTGGATGCGGGTGGCAGGCGAGGTGGAGTGGGGCACCGGCCGACGATAACCGATCGGCGGGCCCGGAAGTTACTCCCCGGTACGCACGCGCGGGTCAGTCGTCGTGCTGCAGGCCGAGGTGCCGCGTGACCCCGTCCCAGCCGCCCAGCAGGCGGCGCGCCAGGCCCGGCAGACCGGGCGGGAACACCTCGAGGGTCTCGCGCTCGAGGTCCGCGAGGTGCCACCACCGCAGCTCGTCGAGCAGGTCGAGCTCGACCGCCGTCCAGCCGTCGCGGGCGAGGTCCTCGACGGCGGGCGGCGCGCCGACGCGCGCGAGGAAGAACTCCTCGTCCTGGCGGCAGTGCTCGGCGAAGAAGTCGAACACGGCGGACCGGGTGAGGACCGGGCCGACGAGCGCGGCGGGGTCGAGCTCGAGGCCGGTCTCCTCGCGCACCTCGCGCACCGCGGCGGAGCGCGCGTCCTCGCCGGGGTCGATGCCGCCGCCGACGGTGAACCACCACGACCGCTCCGGCTGGTCGGCGTCGTGCCCGCGCACGAGCAGCAGCCGGTCCTGCTCGTCCAGCAGGAGCACCCGGGCCGCCCGGCGGAAGCGCAGCCCGTCGGCGCCGAGCACCCAGTCGGGGCCGAGGGTCGCCGCACCCCCGGCGGCGGGGGCCGGGGCCGAGCCGGCGTCGGGCGCGGCCGGCACGCGGGGCGCGGACGGCGACCGCCCGCCGGCCCCGGTGGGGGTCGACGGGCCGTCGAGGGGGGAGGTCACCAGCCGCGCTCGGCCAGGCGGTGCGGCACCGGCACGTCGTCCACGTTGATGCCGACCATGGCCTCGCCGAGGCCGCGGGACACCTTCGCGACCACGTCGGGGTCGTCGAAGAACGTCGTCGCCTTGACGATCGCCGCGGCGCGCTGGGCGGGGTTGCCGGACTTGAAGATGCCGGAGCCCACGAACACGCCCTCCGCGCCGAGCTGCATCATCATCGCCGCGTCGGCCGGGGTGGCGATGCCGCCCGCGGTGAACAGCACGACCGGCAGCTTGCCCGCGCGCGCCACCTCGACCACGAGGTCGTAGGGCGCCTGCAGCTCCTTGGCCGCGAGGAACAGCTCGTCCTCGGGCAGCGAGGTCAGGCGGCGGATCTCCTGGCGGATGGTGCGCATGTGGGTCGTGGCGTTCGACACGTCGCCGGTGCCGGCCTCGCCCTTCGACCGGATCATGGCCGCGCCCTCGGTGATGCGGCGCAGCGCCTCGCCCAGGTTGGTCGCGCCGCACACGAACGGGACGGTGAACTGCCACTTGTCGATGTGGTGCGCGTAGTCCGCGGGGGTCAGCACCTCGGACTCGTCGACGTAGTCCACGCCGAGGCTCTGCAGGACCTGCGCCTCGACGAAGTGGCCGATGCGGGCCTTCGCCATCACCGGGATGGACACCGCGTCGACGATGCCGTCGATGAGGTCCGGGTCGCTCATCCGCGCCACGCCGCCCTGCGCCCGGATGTCGGCGGGCACGCGCTCGAGCGCCATGACGGCGACCGCGCCGGCGTCCTCGGCGATCTTGGCCTGGTCGGCCGTGACGACGTCCATGATGACGCCGCCCTTGAGCATCTCCGCCATGCCGCGCTTGACGCGGGCCGTGCCGACGGCGGGGACGTCGGCGGTCGCGGGCTGGGTGGTGTCGCTGGTCACGGTGACCTCACAGTTCGGGAGGGGTTGGCGGCTTCCGTCGTCCATCGTAGTCGCGCGCGCGGTGCGGCCGGCGGTGCGTCCACACCCTGCGCGCTCGTGTCAGGCGGCGGCCGGGGGGCGGCCCGGGCGGCCCAGGGCGGGCGGCCAGGCGTCGTCGAGCTCGAGCGTCTCGGGCATCGGGGCGCGCCCCGCGAGGCGCAGCGTGCGCACGGCCCAGCCGCGGCGCATCCGCTGGGCCTGGGCGACCGCCTCGTTGTGGAACCGGCGGGCCAGCTGCACGCGGTACCAGGCGTCGCCGAGCGCGTCGAGCAGCTCCGCAGCGCCGGGCTCCTCGCGCAGCGCCTCGACCTCCTCGGGGTCGGCCAGTGCCTCGCGCAGCGTCGCGGACAGCTCGCTCTCCACGAGCCCGCGGTCCTGCTCCTGGGGGCCGGGCAGCCCCTGCCCGCGCAGCTCCGCGGGCAGGCGCGCCATGCCGCCGGTCTGCGGGTCGCCGGCCGCGATGGACGCCCAGGAGGCCTCGCCGACCAGCACGCTGCTCACCGGGTCCAGGACGCCCGACGCGGCGAGGGTGGACGCCGCGGACGCGCGCCGCAGCAGCTGGGTGTCGACCACGGCGCGCGACGCCGCGACCTTCCGGTGCAGCCGGTCGATGCGGGACGCGGCGAGCCACGACCACCACACGACCAGCAGGACGACCGCGACCACGAGGACCGCCGTCTCGGACCAGCTCATTCGTCACCCCGCAGGCGGCGCAGGACCTCGCGGCGCGCCCCGCGGCGGGAGGTCGGGTCCTCCCCCACGGGCGCGGCGCTGCCCTCGACCGCCATCTCGTACACCGTCAGGACCTCGTGCGTCACGGACGACCAGTCGTACCGGCCGACCGCCGCCTCCCCCGCCGCGGCGACCCGGGCGCGCCGGTCGTCGTCGCCGAGCAGCTCCACGAGCGTGCGCGCGAGGTCCGCGGAGTCGCCCGTGCGGAACAGCACGCCCGCGCGGCCCTCGTCGAGCACGCGCCGGAACGCGCCGAGGTCCGAGGCGACCACGGCCGTCCCCGCGCTCATCGCCTCGACCAGCACGATGCCGAACGACTCGCCGCCGGTCTGCGGGGCGCAGTACACGTCCGCCGACGCCAGCAGCCGCGCCTTGTCCTCGTCGCTGATGCCGCCGAGGAACTCGACGGCGTCCGCGTCGTCCCCGAGCAGCTCGCGGACCTCCGCCGGCCCGGTGTCGCCGCGGCCGGCCACGAGGAACCGCACGCCGGGGAACGCCCGCCGGACCTCCGGCACCGCCTCCAGCAGCACCGGCAGGCCCTTGCGCGACTCGTCCAGCCGGCCCAGGAACACGACGGTCGGCGCCTCGGGCGTGCCCACCCAGCGCGGGTCGGTGCCGGCGCGCGCGAACGCGTCGACGTACACGCCGTTCGGGATGACGACCGCGTCGCCGCCGAGGTGCTCGACCAGGGTCCGGCGCGCGTCCTCGGACACGGCGATCCGGGCGCTGATCTTCTCCAGCGACTGCCGGACCAGCGGGTACGCGAGCTGCAGCGACCGGGACCGCACGAGCGAGGAGTGGAACGTCGCCACGACGGGGCCGTCGGCGATCCACAGCGCGAGCATGCTCAGCGACGGGGTCACCGGCTCGTGCAGGTGCAGGACGTCGAACTCCCCCGCCTCGAGCCACCGGCGCACCCGCGCGGCGGTCAGCGGGCCGAACGTCAGCCGGGCGACCGCGCCGTTGTACCGGACGGGCACGGCCTTGCCGGCGGAGGTCATGTAGTCGGGGATGGGGGTGTCGTCGTCCGCGGGCGCCAGCACCGAGACGCTGTGCCCCCGCGCGATCAGCGCCTCCGCGAGGTCCCGGACGTGGAACTGCACACCGCCCGGGACGTCGAACGAGTACGGGCAGACGATCCCGACCCGCAGCGGCCGGGACTCCGCCGGGGCGCTCACGCCACCCCCTGCGGGGCCGGGCCGGCGGTCTCCCCCGCGGCCGCGCGGGTGCGGGCGTACCGCTCCGGGTCGAGGTCGGCGACGAACACCTTCTGCAGCATGTGCCAGTCCTGCGGCGCGCGGTCGATGCCGGCGGCGAGGTCGTCCACCCAGGCCTGGGTGAGCACGCGCACGCGGTCCTGCTTGGGCACGTCCTGCGGCACGGTGAGCAGCCGGCCGAACTCGATGACGACGCCCCACGCGGTCCCCGCCGCGCGGCGGCGCTCGCCCCGCAGGCGCTCGTACGTGATCGAGGCCGCGCACAGCGGCGCGCCGGTGGCCACGGCCAGCGCGGCGGGGCCGGCGGCGACGCGCGCCCGCTCCCCGAACAGGTCGACCTCCACGCCGCGGGCGGTGAGGTCGCGGTCCGCGAGCAGCGGCACCAGCCCCCCGGGGCCCTGCTTGACCGCGCGGACGAGCTCGCGGAACACGCCGCCGCCCGCACCGGACAGCGGGATGATCTCCAGCCCCAGGCCCTCGCGGAACCGCAGGAACTCCTGGAACAGCGCCTCCGGCTTGAGCCGCTCCGCGACGGTGACCGTGCGGCCGAGGTGGGTCGTCGCCCACGCCCCGGCCAGGTCCCAGTTGCCCAGGTGGCCCAGGCCCATGACGACCATGCGCCCGGCCTCGATCTGCTCGACGACCTCGCCCGGGTTGTGCAGCCGGACCCGGGCGGCGATCTGCGCGGGGCTCACGCCGACCAGCGCGAACGCCTCGCCGTAGTACCGCATGTACGAGCGCATCCCGAGCAGCGTGAGCCGGCGGACCTCCTCCGGGCGGGCCTGGGGGCGCACCCGGCGCAGGTTCGCCTCGAGCTGGCGCACCCCGCTGCCGCGCAGCAGCCAGGCGACGTCCGCCACGAGCCGGAACAGCCCGCGGACGACCGGGTCGGGCACCTTGCCGACGACGCGCCAGGCGAACGCGAACAGCCGCGCGACGTCGAACCCGCGCGCCCGCTCCCCGGCGCCGGCGCCCTCGGCGCTCCCGGCGCTCACGCCGCCGCCCCCGCCTGCCGGCGGACGGTGGCCATCCGCTGGACGACCGTCACCAGCGAGGCCACGGCGAGCAGCGCCAGGACCACCACCAGGACGACCTGCGGCACGCCCACGCCGACCAGCGCCGTGGCGACGAGCACGGTCGCGAGCCGGTCCGCGCGCTCCGCGATGCCCACCGCGGCCGTCATGCCGAGGCCCTCGGCGCGCGCGCGGGCGTACGGGACGATCGAGCCGAGCACCAGGCACGCCAGCGCAGCGCCGGCGCCCCAGGTCGAGTCGCCCTCGCCGACGAACCACAGGACGAGGCCGGAGAAGATCGCGGCGTCGCCGAAGCGGTCCAGCGTCGAGTCCAGGAACGCCCCCCACGGGCCGGACCGCCCGGCGCGGCGTGCCATCACCCCGTCGAGCGAGTCGGTCAGGGCGAAGAACGCGATCACCAGGCTCGCGGCCAGGAAGTGTCCGGTCGGGTACAGCCACAGCGCGGTCGCGACGACCGCGACCGTGCCCGTGACGGTGACGGCGTCCGGGGACACCCCCCGCTTCAGCAGCGCGTCGGCCACCGGCGTGAAGAGCCGCGTCATGGCCCCCCGCAGTCGGTTCAGCACGGGCGGGTCAACCCCTCTCCTCGCCGGGCGCGCCGGCGGTCGGCCACGCGGCGGCGAGACGCGCGCGCGTGTCGGACAGCAGCTCGGGCAGGGCGCGCGTCCGGCCGACGATCGGCAGGAAGTTCGCGTCGCCCGACCACCGGGGCACGACGTGCTGGTGCAGGTGCGCGGCGATGCCGGCCCCCGCGACGTCGCCCTGGTTCATGCCGATGTTGAAGCCGTGCGGGCCGCTGACCTCGCGCAGCACGCGCATCGCGGTGCGGGTGAGGTCCGCGACCTCCGCGACCTCGGCGTCCGTCAGGTCGGTGTAGTCCGCGACGTGCCGGTACGGGACCGCCAGGACGTGGCCCCCGTTGTACGGGTACAGGTTGAGCACCACGTACGCGGTCGTCCCGCGGGCGACCACCAGCCCCTCCGCGTCGGGCAGCGACGGGATGCGGCAGAACGGGCAGCCGTCGCCGGCCTCGCGGTCCGCCGGCTTGTTCTCCCCGCCGATGTACGCCATGCGGTGCGGCGTCCACAGCCGGCCGAAGCCGTCGGGCACGCCCGGCAGGGTCTGCGCGTCCTCCACCGCCCCGCGGGCGTCTGCGTCCTCGGGCACGCGTCAGACCTGCGCGTGCTCGCGGACGGCGGCGACGACGCGCTGCACGGCCTCGGCGACCGGCACGCCGTTCTCCTGCCGGCCGTCCCGGTACCGGAACGACACCGCGCCGGCCTCCGCGTCCTCGCCGCCGGCGATGAGCACGAACGGGATCTTCTGGGTGCTGGCGTTGCGGATCTTCTTGCCGAACCGGTCGCTGGAGCGGTCGAGCTCGGCGCGGACGCCCTGGGCCCGGAGCTGCGCGACGACGTCCTCGAGGTACGGCTCGAACGGCTCCGCGACCGGCACCGCGAGCACCTGCACCGGCGCGAGCCACGCCGGGAACGCCCCCGCGTAGTGCTCGGTCAGCACCGCGAAGAACCGCTCGATCGACCCGAACAGCGCGCGGTGGATCATCACCGGGCGCTGCCGCGTGCCGTCGGCGGCGGTGTACTCGAGGTCGAACCGCTCGGGCAGGTTGAAGTCGAGCTGGATCGTCGACATCTGCCAGGTGCGGCCGATCGCGTCCTTCGCCTGGACGGAGATCTTCGGCCCGTAGAACGCCGCGCCGCCCGGGTCGGGGACCAGCTCGAGGCCGGACTCCGTGGCGACCTGCCGCAGCGTCTCGGTCGCCTCCTCCCAGGCCGCGTCCTCGCCGACCGACTTCTCCGGGTTGCGGGTGGACAGCTCCAGGTAGAAGTCGTCCAGGCCGTAGTCCTTGAGCAGGTCGAGCACGAAGGTGAGCAGGCTGGTGAGCTCGCCCTTCATCTGGTCGCGCGTGCAGTAGATGTGCGCGTCGTCCTGGGTGAAGCCGCGGGCGCGGGTCAGGCCGTGCACCACGCCGGACTTCTCGTACCGGTAGACCGTGCCGAACTCGAACAGCCGCAGCGGCAGCTCGCGGTACGAGCGCCCGCGGGAGTCGAAGATCAGGTTGTGCATGGGGCAGTTCATCGGCTTGAGGTAGTAGTTCTGCCCCGCGCGCTTGACGTTCCCGTCGGCGTCGCGCTCCTCGTCCAGCTGCATCGGGGGGTACATGCCGTCGGCGTACCAGTCGAGGTGCCCCGAGATCTCGAACAGCTGCTGCTTGGTGATGTGCGGGGAGTTGACGAACGAGTAGCCCGCCTCGACGTGCTTGCGCCGGCTGTACTCCTCCATCTCCATCCGGATGATCCCGCCCTTGGGGTGGAACACCGCCAGGCCCGAGCCGATCTCGTCCGGGAACGAGAACAGGTCGAGCTCGGTGCCCAGCCGGCGGTGGTCGCGCCGCTCGGCCTCCGCGATCCGCTCCAGGTGCGCCTTCAGCTGGTCCTTGGTCGGCCACGCGGTGCCGTAGACGCGCTGGAGCTGCGGGTTCTTCTCCGACCCCCGCCAGTACGCCGCCGCCGTGCGGGTCAGCTGGAAGCCGTTGCCGAGCACCTTGGTGCTGGGCACGTGCGGGCCACGGCACAGGTCCTGCCACACGACGGTCTCGGACTCCCGGCCCGCGCCGCGCACGTTCTGGTAGTAGGTCAGGCCGCCGGCGCCGACCTCGACCGACGCGCCCTCGCCCGCGGTGTCGGCGGTCGACTTCAGGCCGATGAGCTCGAGCTTGTACGGCTCGTCGGCCGCCAGCGCGCGCGCCTCGTCGTCCGTGACCTCCACGCGGCGGAAGGTCTGGTTCTCCTTGACGATGCGGGACATCACCTTCTCGAGGGCCCGCAGGTCCTCCGGGGTGAACGGGGTCTCGACGTCGAAGTCGTAGTAGAAGCCGTCGGTGACCGGCGGGCCGATGCCGAGGCGGGCCTTCGGGTTGACCTCCTGGACGGCCTGCGCGAGCACGTGCGCGGCCGAGTGGCGCAGCACGGCCAGGCCGTCGGGCGAGTCGACCGTGACGGCCTCGACGACGGCGCCGTCCGGCAGCGGGCGGGACAGGTCCCGCAGCTCGCCGTCGACGCGCACGACGACGACCTCGCGGCGCGCGGAGAACAGGTCCGTGCCCGTCGTCCCCGCCTCGGCCGTGGTGCTGACGCCGTCGACGGTGAGGGTGATGAGCTCGGACACGGTGGGTGTACTCCTCGGGTCGGCCCGCGCCTCGCGCGCGGGGTCCGGGTCGATGCTACCGACCGGTCGCCTCCCCGCCGGGACCTGCGACCCGCGTCCCGGGACGACGACGGCCCCCGGTCCGCTGGGGACCGGGGGCCGTCGTGCCGGTGGGCGATACTGGGTTCGAACCAGTGACCTCTTCGGTGTGAACGAAGCGCGCTACCACTGCGCCAATCGCCCGGCGGTGGTCAAGACTACCCGACCCGGGCCGGAGGACGAAACCGGCGCCGGCGACGGGCGCCGTGCCGCTCCACCAGCGGGATCGCGCGCCGTCCGCGCCCCGCGGTCGCCGGGACGCGGACGGGGCTGAGGGGTTCCACCGGGTGAAACTGGGCGCGGGACCTCCGACCCGGGCGGCGCGGCTGTCATCATGGTCATCTCGCGTGACGTGTGTGAAGGAGGATGCGGTGGCCCAGCGCTCGTACGACGTCGTCGAGTCCGTCGCCATGCAGCTCATCAGCTCCGATGCCAGCGTCCTGCCTGTCACCGCGGAGCTGTCGTACCGCGTGGGCGACCCCTACACGGTCCGTGCCGTGTTCACGAGCCCCCAGTCGACCTCGGTCTGGCTGCTCGGGCGCGAGCTGCTGCTCCAGGGCATGCTCGCGGACGCCGAGGACCCGGCCGGCTGCGGGGACGTCCAGGTCTGGCGGGACGAGGACCCGCTGTTCACGCTGATCTCGCTCACCGGCATCGAGGGCAGCGCGCTGCTCGCGGCGCCGTCCGAGCCCCTCGAGCGGTTCCTCACCGCCACGGAGCAGCTCGTCGCCCTCGGCACGGAGAGCGACCGCATGGAGGGCGAGATCGCGGCCCTGATCGCCGCGCTCCTCACCGCCTGAGCCGCTACGGGTCCGGGTCGGCGCCCGCGCGCGCCCGGAACAGCTCCGCCACCGCGCGCGTCAGGGGCCCGGGCGTCACCGGCGTGCCGTCGACCGCGTGCACCGGGGCGAAGCCGCGCAGCGACCCGCTGAGCGCCAGCCCGGCCGCCCCGCGCCGGGCGTCCTCGACGACCTCCCACGCCAGCTCGCCGGGGCGCGCCTCCGCGACCGGCAGGCCCGCGTCCGCCGTCCACTCCAGCACCAGCGCGCGCGTCACGCCGGGCAGGCACCCGGCGGACAGCGGCGGGGTGCGCAGGGCGCCGTCGCGCTCGACGAACACGTTCGAGCCCGTGCCCTCGCACAGCTCGCCGCGGGTGTTCGCCAGCAGCGCCTCGTTGCCGCCCGCGCGCTCCGCGGCCGCCAGCGCCAGGACGTCCGCGGCGTAGGACGTCGCCTTGTGCCCGGCCAGCGGCGAGCGCTCGTTGCGCACCCACGGCACCCGCACCACGTGCGCCGGCCCGCGCACCGGAGCCGGGCCCGCCGCGACCACCAGCGTCGGGCGGTCCGCCCCGGGTGCACCCGGGCTCACCGTCACGCGCACCCGGCCCACCGCGGTGCCGCCCGCCGCCAGGACCGCGCCGACCGCCTCCCGGACCTCGCCGCCGTCCACCGCCGGCAGCCCCAGCGCCCGCAGCGAGGCCGCGAGCCGGTCCAGGTGGCGCGTCAGGGCGAACGCCCGGCCGGCCACGACCGCGCACGTCTCGAACGCCCCCAGCCCCGTCGCGAACCCCGGGTCGGTGCCCGCGACCACGGGCTCGCCCGGGTCGCGCAGCCGGCCGCCGGCCCACAGGACGCTCACGGCGGTCAGTCTGGCACCGCCGCGCCGCCCGGCCGGGACGCCAGGCCGACCAGCCGGCGCGCCTTCAGCTCGGTCTCCGCCCACTCCGCCTGCGGGTCGCTCCCCCACGTGATGCCCGCGCCCGTGCCGAACCGCAGCACCCCGTCCCGCCACGCGAACGTCCGGATGCCCACGGCCAGCTCCGCCGCCAGGACCCTGCCGTCCGCGCCGACCTCCGCCCAGCCGACCGTCCCGCAGTACGGCCCGCGCGGCACCGGCTCCAGCCGGCGGATCAGGTCCAGCGCCGCGAGCTTCGGCGCGCCCGACACCGACCCCGGCGGGTACGTCGCCGCGAGCACGTCCGCCCAGAACCGCTCGCCGTCGCGGACCTCCGCCCGCAGCCGGCCGCGCACCGTCGACACCAGGTGCACGAGCCCCGGGTGCTCCTCGACCCCCAGCAGCGTCGTGACCTCCACCGTCCCCGGGTCGCACACCCGCTGCAGGTCGTTGCGCACCAGGTCGGTGATCATCACGTTCTCGGCGCGGTCCTTCGCGCTCAGCCCGTCCGCCGTGGTGGCGGTGCCCTTGATCGGCGCGGACGTCACCCAGCCGTCCGCGACCCGCAGGAACAGCTCCGGCGACGCGGACACCACCCACACCGGGGCGAGCGCTCCCCCGGCCGGGACGTGCACGCCACCCGCGTACGGCGCCGGGTTGCCCGCCGCCAACCGCGCCCCCAGCGCCCGCGCGTCCGGCTCGGACCCGTCGGCCCCCACGGGCAGCGGCGCCGCCAGGACCCGGCAGAGGTTGGCCTGGTAGACGGTCCCCGCGCGGACCGCCGCCCGCACCCGGGCCACCGCCGCGCGGCTCGACGAGCAAGCCAACGCGCTGGCCGCGCGCATAGACGGCACCATCACGGATGCCGCGCAGCGCCTCGGCATCGGCGCCGTCGAGGTCGGCCAGACGATCGCCGGCCATGTTGAGACGGCGGAAGCCACCCTCGCCGCCCGCGCCGAGGCCCTGGCCGGTACGTTCGATGC
>JAEWGQ010000168.1 GCA_023388235.1 Actinomycetes bacterium
GGGGGTGGGGGCGCTAACTCCCGGACACCCGGACACCCGACACACAGACGCCGGGCGGGAACGAGTCCCGCCCGGCGTCGTGGTCGATCGAGGCCGCGAGGTCAGTCGCGCGTGAGCTTGCGGTACGTCACGCGGTGTGGCCGCGCGGCGTCGGCGCCGAGCCGGCTGACCTTGTTCTCCTCGTAGGCCGCGAAGTTGCCCTCGAACCAGTACCAGCTGGCCGGGTTCTCCTCCGTGCCCTCGTAGGCCAGGATGTGCGTCGCGACCCGGTCGAGGAACCACCGGTCGTGGGAGACCACGACGGCGCAGCCGGGGAACTCGAGCAGCGCGTTCTCCAGCGAGCCGAGGGTCTCGACGTCGAGGTCGTTGGTCGGCTCGTCGAGCAGCAGCAGGTTGCCGCCCTGCTTGAGGGTGAGCGCGAGGTTCAGGCGGTTGCGCTCGCCGCCGGACAGCACGCCCGCGGGCTTCTGCTGGTCCGGGCCCTTGAACCCGAAGGACGCGACGTACGCGCGGGACGGCATCTCGACGCTGCCGACCTTGATGAAGTCGAGCCCGTCGGACACGACCTCCCACAGCGTCTTCTTCGGGTCGATGCCGCCGCGCGACTGGTCGACGTACGACACGGACACGGTCTCGCCGACCTTGAGGGTGCCGGCGTCGAGCGGCTCCAGGCCGACGATCGTCTTGAACAGCGTGGTCTTGCCGACGCCGTTCGGGCCGATGACGCCGACGATGCCGTTGCGCGGCAGCGTGAACGACAGCCCGTCGATGAGCACGCGGTCGCCGAAGCCCTTGCGCAGGTCGCTCGCCTCGAGCACGACGCTGCCCAGGCGCGGGCCCGGCGGGATCTGGATCTCCTCGAAGTCCAGCTTCCGGGTGCGGTCGGCCTCGGCCGCCATCTCCTCGTAGCGGGCGAGGCGCGCCTTCGACTTGGCCTGCCGGCCCTTCGCGGACTGGCGGACCCACTCGAGCTCGTCCTTCAGGCGCTTGGCGAGCTTGGCGTCCTTCTTGCCCTGCACCTCCAGGCGGGCCTGCTTCTTCTCCAGGTAGGTGGAGTAGTTGCCCTCGTAGGGGTACAGCCGGCCGCGGTCGACCTCGCAGATCCACTCCGCGACGTGGTCGAGGAAGTACCGGTCGTGGGTGACGGCGAGCACGGCGCCGGGGTACGACGCGAGGTGCTGCTCGAGCCACAGCACGCTCTCGGCGTCGAGGTGGTTGGTGGGCTCGTCGAGCAGCAGCAGGTCGGGCTTCTCGAGCAGCAGCTTGCACAGCGCGACCCGGCGGCGCTCGCCACCGGACAGGACCGACACGTCGGCGTCCGGCGGCGGGCAGCGCAGGGCGTCCATCGCCTGCTCGAGCTGGGCGTCGAGGTCCCAGGCGTCGGCGGCGTCGATGGCCTCCTGGAGCTGGCCCATCTCGGCGAGCAGCGCGTCGAAGTCGGCGTCCGGCTCGGCCATGAGCGCGGAGATCTCGTTGAAGCGGTCGATCTTCCCCTTGATCTCGGCGACGCCCTCCTGGACGTTGCCGAGGACCGTCTTCTCCTCGTTCAGCGGCGGCTCCTGCTGCAGGATGCCGACGGTGTAGCCGGGGCTGAGGCGCGCCTCGCCGTTCGAGGGCTGGTCCAGCCCGGCCATGATCTTGAGGATGGTCGACTTGCCCGCGCCGTTCGGCCCGACGACGCCGATCTTGGCGCCGGGCAGGAAGTTCAGCGAGACGTCGTCGAGGATGACCTTGTCGCCGTGCGCCTTGCGCGCCTTGTACATGCTGTAGATGAACTCAGCCACTGGCTCTTCGTCCGCCTCGGTGCTCGTCGGGTGCTCAGGTGGTGCGCGTCGCGTCGCGTCCGCGCGGGGGCGGGCGGTCGGGCAGGGTGCCGGGCGACGTCGCGGTCCCCCAGCCTAGGCGATCCGGCTCGCGGCGACACGGCCCGTGCGCCCGGCACCCGCCCTGGTCGCTCAGGCGGGGTCCGCGTCCGCGAGCGCGGCGCCCCCGTGCCCCGGCGGGACGTCGTCCAGCACCGTCGCCCCGCTGACGTCGACCAGGCGTCCCGCCTCCTCCCCCGCGGGGGTGCCGCCCGCCGCGCCGCCAGGGGTGCCGGCACGCCCGGACCCGCTCGCCGCCGCCCCGGCCTGCTCGTGCACCGTGCGGGCGAACTGCGTCCGCCCGCGGCCCAGGTCGTGCCCGACCGTGTCCGCCACGAGCTCCGCGGTCGTGCGCGGGTGCCCCTCGGGCGTGGTCCACTCGTCGAGCCGCAGCCGCCCGTGCACCACCACGGGCTCCCCGCGGCGCACCGAGGCGGCGACGTTGCCGGCGAGCGCGCGGAACGCCTTCACCGTGAACCAGTTGGTCGGGGCGTCGACGTAGGCGTCCTGGTCCCGGTCGTAGACGCGCGGCGTGCTGCCGAGCCGGAACGTCGTGAACGGCACCCGCCCCTCGTCGTTGACGTGCAGGGTCGGCTCGCTGCCCACCCAGCCGACCACCGTCAGGCTCAGCTCGTTGACCGCCATGCGTCCTCCTCGTCCGTGCCGGCGCCCGGTCGGGCCGGCCGTGACCGGGACGCTGCCGCACGCGGCCGGGGTCGCGCCGGACCGCGCACCCCGGCCTGGGGACGACGCGGCACCGCACGCCCTGTGCAGGACCCGGCGCCCCGCGATCACGCGCAGCGCCCGGAGGGTCAGGCCTCCCGGGCCCCCGCGAGCAGCTCCCGCACGCGACGGTGCTCCGCCAGCACGGTCCGGGTCGGCGCGGCGAGGCACCGCTCCGCCACCCCCTCGAGGGCGACCCGCCCGGCGCGCCGGACCTGCTC
>JAEWGQ010000396.1 GCA_023388235.1 Actinomycetes bacterium
GGTCCCGGCCGGGGCGGGTCCGGGTCCGGGCGGGCAGGTCGGGCGGGCGGGGCCGGGCGGGTCGCGCCGTGCGAGCTCCGCCCCCAGGATTCGAACCCGGACCTCAAGGCTCCAAAGGCCTGCGTGCTGCCGTTACACCAGGGCGGACCGCGCGGGACCGGCCCGGCGTCGGCGGCCAGTCTGCCAGGCCGGGGCGCGCCCGAGGCCGCCCCCACGGGCCCGCCGGGCCTGACAGGATGGCCCGATGGCCTCCGACACCCGGCGCACCCGCACGCCGCGCGCCCGCATGACCGCCACGCAGCGGCGCGAGCAGCTGCTGGAGGTCAGCCGGCAGCTCTTCGCCGAGAAGGGCTTCGAGGGCACGTCGGTGGAGGAGATCGCGGCGCGCGCCGAGGTGTCCAAGCCCGTCGTGTACGAGCACTTCGGCGGCAAGGAGGGCATCTACGCGGTCGTCGTCGACCGGGAGATCCAGGCGCTCACGGGCGCGCTGTCCTCCGCGCTGGACGAGGGCGGGCACCCGAAGGTCATGGTCGAGCGGTCGGCCCTCGCGCTGCTGGGGTACATCGAGGACTCCGAGGACGGGTTCCGGATCCTGGTCCGCGACTCCCCCGTGGCCCAGGCGACCGGCACGTTCTCGAGCCTGATCGGCGACGTCGCCACGCAGGTCGAGCACCTGCTGGCGGAGCAGTTCAAGAAGCAGCACCTCGACCCGCGCACCGCGCCGATCTACGCGCAGATGCTCGTCGGGATGGTGGCGCTCACCGGCCAGCACTGGCTGGACGCCCGCAGCCCGAAGAAGGCCGACGTGGCGGCCGCGCTTGTGAACCTGGCCTGGAACGGGCTGTCCGGCATGGAGCGCCGCCCGAAGCTCACGACCGAGGGCGCGCGCCGCCCGGCCGCGCCCCGTCCGACGCGGGCGCCGCGTCCCGAGCCCGCGCCGCCCGCGGACTGAGCCGCCCGCGGCGGCGCGCCCTTGCCGGGGTGCGCGCGGGGGCACCCGGTAGCCTCGCCCGCATGTCGGCTGCCGTCCCTCCCGCGCCGGGGAGCGCCACGCCCGGGGCCCGCGACGAGGTGGACCGGATCGTCGCCGCGTGGGCCCGCGAGCGCCCGGACCTGGACGTCGCCCCGCTGTCGGTGCTGTCCCGCGTGACCCGGCTGTCCCGGCACCTGGACCTCGCGCGCCGGCAGGCGTTCGCGCGGCACGGCCTGGAGCCGTGGGAGTTCGACGTGCTGTCGGCGCTGCGCCGCGCCGGTGCGCCGTACCGGATGTCCCCCGGGGCGCTGCTCACCCAGACGCTGGTGACGAGCGGGACGATGACCAACCGCATCGACCGGCTCGCGTCCCGCGCCCTGGTGGAGCGGCTGCCGTCGCCGGACGACCGGCGCGGCGTCCTGGTCAGCCTCACGGACGAGGGCCGCGCCCGGGTGGACGCGGCCATGTCGACGCTGCTGGAGGTCGAGCGCGGGCTGCTCGCCGGGCTGCCGGCCGCCGACCGGGACCGGCTCGCGGACCTGCTCCGCACGCTGGTCGCCCCGTTCGACACGCCCTGACCGGCTCGGGCACGGCGGCGCGCGGGTCAGGCGGCGGTGGAGAGCGCCTCCGACAGCTTCACCCGCCGGCCGGTGCGCAGCACCGACCGCTCGTAGATCCGCGCACCGATGGCCGTGACCACCGCGGCCGACGCCAGCAGGATCGCGAGCGACAGCAGCGGCTCCCACCAGGACGCCTCCCCGAGGAACAGCCGGACCGGCATGCCCACGGCGGCGCTGAACGGGATGTACGACATCACGGTGAGCACGGTCGTGTTGTCGTTGAAGAAGATGACCCCGAAGTACGGGAGCATCACGAGCATGATCACCGGCATCAGGACCGAGCCGGTGTCCTCGATGCGGGAGACCAGCGAGGCGGCCGACGCGAACATCGCGGCGAGCAGCACGAACCCGACGAGGAAGAACAGGACGAACCAGGCCACCGGCGCCCCGACGAGCCCGAGCACGTCGTCCTGGCCGGTGACGACCAGCCCGACGACCGCGACCGCGGCGATGGCGGCGATCTGACCGACCGCGAGCACGGTGTTGCCGAGCACCTTGCCGGCGAGCAGGGCCCGCGGCGGGACGGTCGACAGCAGGATCTCGACGATGCGGGACTGCTTCTCCTGCACCGTGTTCTGCGCGATGGTGCCGCCGAACGACGAGGCCGCCATGAGGAAGACCGCGCCGAACAGCAGCGACACGATGTAGCGCATGCCGTCCGAGGTCACGGGCTCCTCGAGCAGCTCGACCGGCGGGGTGACGGCGAGCGCGCCCAGCACGTCGTCCGGCGCCGAGTCCAGGCCGACGACCACGACGCCGAGCGGGTTGTCCGCGTCGTCGTCGGGCAGCACGGCGGCGGAGACGTCCTCCGACTCCACCAGGGCGCGCGCCGCCTCCGCGTCGGCGGCGTCGACCGCCTCCAGCCCGTCGACGCCGGCGACCACGTCGGCCGTCGCGGGCACCACGGCGACCTTGGTGTCGCCGCCGCCGAGGGTGTCGCCCAGCACGGAGGTGAGGATGATGCCGCCGAGCGCCGCGACCAGCAGCACGATCGTCGAGATGATGAACGACTTGGTGCGGACCTGGGTGACGATCTCGCGCTCGGCCACCATGAGGGTGCTCTGCAGCGCGCTCGGCGTCGCGGGCCGCGGCCGGTCGCCGGGACGCGGCTCGGGGGTGGTGGGGAGCATCGGGGTGCGGGAGCTCATCGGACCGTCTCCTTCGACCGCGCGGGGGCGGGCTCGTCGTCGTGGCGCTGCTCGTCGCGGACGATGTCGCGGAAGATCTCCGCGAGCCGCGGGCGGACGGGCGCGAACTGGGTGACCGGGGCGGCGTCGAGGGCGGCGCGCAGCACCCGCTGGGCGGTGGCCTCGTCGGCGTCGAACAGCGCGTAGCCGCCGTCGAACTCGACGACCCGCACGCCCGGCTCGGTGCGCAGCCAGCCCATGTCGCCCCCGGAGGCGATCTCGTACCGGGGCTCGGCGTACTGGGCGCGCAGCGCCTCCTTCTCGCCCGCGGCGCGGATCTTCCCGCCCGCGATGACCACCACGTCGTCGCACAGGCGCTCGACCACGTCGAGCTGGTGCGAGGAGAACAGCACCGGCACGCCGCGGGCCGCGTGCTCCTGCAGCACGCCGAGCACGAGGTCGACGGCCATCGGGTCGAGGCCGGAGAACGGCTCGTCCAGGACCAGCACCTGCGGGTCGTGCACCAGCGCGGCCGCGATCTGCGCGCGCTGCTGGTTGCCGAGCGACAGGTCGTCGACCGGGTCCGACAGCCGCTCGCCGAGGCCCAGCTTCTCGAGCAGCTCCCGGGCGCGCTCCGTGGCGGTCCGCCGGTCGTAGCCGTGCAGCCGCGCCAGGTAGGCGATCTGGTCCAGCACGTGCATCTTCGGGTACAGCCCGCGCTCCTCCGGCATGTAGCCGAAGCCGCGGCGCTGGTCGTCGTCCAGGGGGCGGCCGTCGAACGTGACCGTCCCCGAGTCCGGCGTCAGCACGCCGAGCACGATCCGCATCGTGGTGGTCTTGCCGGCGCCGTTGCCGCCGACGAAGCCCGTCAGCTTGCCCCGGTGCACCTCGAAGCCCACGTCGTCCAGCACCAGGCGTTCCCCGAAGGTCCGGTGGATGCCGTCGAGTCGCAACATGTGTCGTTCTCCCGTCCCGCAGTCGCGTCGTCCGAGGTCAACGCTACGGAGCGGGGGGCGGGCGCACCTCAGCCGCGGGGCGGAACCTGCGGGCTCCGCCCCCGGGGGGAGCCGGTCAGTCCGCCAGGCCGTGCTGGTAGGCGAACACGACCGCCTGCACGCGGTCCCGCAGGCCGAGCTTCATCAGCACGTTCGACACGTGCGTCTTCACGGTGGCCCGGCCCAGCACGAGCTCGGCGGCGATCTCGTCGTTGCTCAGCCCGCGCGCGACGAGGCGCAGCACCTCGGTCTCGCGCTCGGTGAGGCCGCCGGCCGCCGCCGGGAGCGCGCCGCCGGACGGCGCACCGGCGGGGGCCGTCCCGCCCGCCGGCCTCATCCCCGGGGCGGAGCCGCCCGCCACCGCGCGGGAGATCACGGCCCGCGTGACCTCCGGCGAGAGGAGGGCGTCGCCCGCCGCCACCGCGCGCACGGCGTCCGTGAGCTGCTCGGGACGGGAGTTCTTCAGCAGGAACCCCGCGGCGCCCGCGCGCAGCGACTCCAGCAGGTAGTCGTCGCGGTTGAACGTGGTCAGGACGAGCACGCCCGCGGTCACGTCCGGGTCGGCGACGATCTGCCGGGTGGCCTCCAGCCCGTCGAGCTCGGGCATCTGGACGTCCATGCACACGACGTCGGGGCGCAGCGACCGCGCGAGGTCCACCGCCTCCCGCCCGTTCCCCGCCTGGCCGACCACCGTCAGGTCCGGCGCCGCGCCCAGGATGGTCGCCAGCCCGGCGCGCAGCAGCGCCTGGTCGTCCGCCAGCAGCACCCGCACCGGCCGGTCCGGCCCGAACACGGTCGTCTCCTGCGTCATCGCGCCCCTCCCGCCCGCGGCGCGAGCGGCACCCGCGCCCGCACCAGGTACCCGCCGCGCCCGCGGGCGCCCGCCTCGAGGGTCCCGCCGTCCGACGCCACCCGCTCCCGCATCCCGACCAGCCCGAGGCCGCCGGACGAGCGCCGCGCGAGCCGCCGCCCGCCCGTGCCGTCGTCCGCGACCTCCAGCTCGACCGCGTCGTCCTCGTACCGCAGCCGGACGTCCACCCGCGCCCCCGTCCCGGCGTGCTTGCGCACGTTGGTCAGGGCCTCCTGGCAGATCCGGTACAGGTTGAGCGAGGTCAGCGGCGGCACCCGCACGGGGTCGCCGACCACCTGGAACGCCGCGTCCAGCCCGGAGTCGGCGGCGTGCTGCACGAGCTCCGGCAGCCGGTCGACCGACAGCGAGGCCACCGCGGGGGCGGTGTCGGTGACGTCGCCCGCCTCGCGGAGGGTGTGCAGCAGCCCGTACAGCTCGTCGACGGCCTCGCGCGCCGAGTCCTCCACCTGGACCAGGGCGGCGGCCGCGGCGTCGGCGTCGGTCGCCAGCACCGTGCGCGCCGCCGCGGCCTGCACGCCCATCAGCGACACGTGGTGCGCGACGGCGTCGTGCAGCTCGCGCGCGATGCGCAGCCGCTCGATCGCCACCGCCTGCTCCTCCACCCGGCGCCGCTCGCCGACCAGGAGCCGGCCGCGGTACGCGGTGCGGGCCCGCTCCCGCGCGGCGTTCCACGCGTGCTCGCCGAACCACCAGGCCCCGGCGAAGTACAGGATGTTGGTGAGCAGCTGGATCAGCAGGTACGCGACGAGCGGCGAGAACGCCCCGGCGTTCGAGAACCCCTCGATGCCGTCGGGGTCGGTCACCGCCTGGAACATCGCGACCAGCAGCCAGACGAACATCGCGACGACCACGGCCGCCCGCACCCACAGCGCGCGCAGCCGGTGCGCGTCCCAGGCGCCCACCGTGTACAGCGCCATGAACAGGGAGATGTTCGCGAACAGCGTCTCGGGCACCCGCAGCTCCGCCAGCGCGACGAACGCCGCGGCGACCACCAGCGCCACCGCCGCGGGCCAGCGGCGGCGCACGGCCAGCGGCGCGGTCACGGCGAGCACCAGCAGCACCGCGACCCACCCCTCGGCGGGGTGCTCGTACATCCCGGCCGTCCGCCCGAGCGCGAGGCTCAGGACGCCCCCGACCAGCAGCCCGGCGGCGAGCAGGACGTCGGCGCGGCGCTGGTCCGCGGTCACCGGCGGGCGGCGCCACCCGGGCGCGTCGGGGTCGTCGGAGGGCACGACGACGGGAGCATGCGGCTGCACGGGGGTCACCGTACCGGCCGCGCCACCGGCCGCGGGGGCGCCGACCGCCCCCTGGCGCGGGGAGCCGGGCCGGGGCCCGGGACCGGGACGGCCGCTGCGGGTCGCCGCCGGCCGCGCCCTACCCTTGCCGCATGGCCCACCTGCTCGGCGGCGAAGCGCTGCACCTGTCCTTCCCGACCAAGAACGTCTTCGACTCGGTGACCGTGGGCCTCAACGAGGGCGACCGGGTGGGGATCGTCGGCCGCAACGGCGACGGCAAGTCCTCGCTGCTCGCGCTGCTGTCGGGGCGGCTGGCCCCGGACTCCGGGCGGGTGACCGTCCGCGGCGGCGTGCGGGTCGGCGTCCTGGACCAGACGGACACCCTGGACCCCGCGCTGACCGTCGGCGCGTCCGTCGTCGGCGACCGCGCCGAGCACGAGTGGGCCGGCGACCCGAAGGTCCGCGACGTGGTCTCCGGCCTCGTGGGCGACCTGCCGTGGGACAAGCGCGTCGGCGACCTGTCCGGCGGGCAGCGGCGCCGCGTCGCGCTGGCCGCGCTGCTGGCCGGCGACGACGACGTGCTCATGCTGGACGAGCCGACCAACCACCTCGACGTCGAGGCCGTCACCTGGCTCGCCCGCCACCTGAACCGCCGCTGGTCGGCGACCGCCGGCGGCCTGCTGGTCGTCACCCACGACCGCTGGTTCCTGGACGAGGTGTGCACCGCGACCTGGGAGGTGCACGACGGGATCGTCGAGCCGTTCGAGGGCGGGTACGCCGCGTACGTGCTGCAGCGCGTCGAGCGGGACCGGATGGCCGCGGCCACCGAGGCCAAGCGGCAGAACCTCATGCGCAAGGAGCTCGCCTGGCTGCGCCGGGGCGCCCCCGCCCGCACCTCGAAGCCGAGGTTCCGCATCGAGGCCGCCAACCAGCTGATCGAGGACGTGCCGCCGCCGCGCGACACCGTCGAGCTGTCCCGGATGGCCACCGCGCGGCTGGGCAAGGACGTCGTCGACATCGAGGACGTGTCGGTGTCCTACGGCACGCACGAGGTGCTGCACGACGTGACGTGGCGGATCGCGCCGGGCGAGCGCACCGGCGTGCTCGGCGTGAACGGCGCCGGCAAGTCGACGCTGCTGGGCCTGGTGACGGGCGCCGTCGCGCCGACGACGGGCCGGGTCAAGCGCGGGAAGACCATCCGGGTCGCGACGCTCACCCAGGAGCTGGCGGAGCTCGCGGACATCGCCGACACCCGGGTCAACGACGTCATCGCCCGCTACCGGACGTCCTACGTGGCCGGCGGCAAGGAGATGACGCCGGGGCAGCTGCTCGAGCGGCTCGGGTTCACCGCCGTCCAGCTCCAGACGCCCGTCAAGGACCTCTCCGGCGGGCAGCGGCGGCGCCTCCAGCTGCTGCTCATCCTGCTCGACGAGCCGAACGTGCTGGTCCTCGACGAGCCGTCCAACGACCTGGACACCGACATGCTCGCGGCGATGGAGGACCTGCTCGACACCTGGCCCGGCACGCTCCTCGTCGTGTCGCACGACCGGTACCTGCTGGAGCGGGTCACGGACCAGCAGTACGCGGTCCTCGACGGCCGCTTCCGGCACGTGCCCGGCGGCGTGGACGAGTACCTGCGCCTGCTGGAGCGGTCGCGGGCGGGGGCGGGCGCCGTGACGACCGGGGCGCCCACCGAGGCGTCGGGTGCCGTCGGCGGCGAGGTCGCCCCGTCGGGCCTGGACGGGGCCGCGCTGCGCGCCGCCAAGAAGGAGCTCGGCGCGCTGGACCGGCGGATCTCCAAGCTGACCGGCCAGATCGAGGCGCTGGAGAAGAAGATGGCCGAGCACGACCCCGCGGACTACGTCGGGCTGACGGCCCTCGGCACCGACAAGGCCGCGCTGGAGGCCGAGGTGGCCGCCGTCGAGGAGCAGTGGATGACGCTCGCGGAGGCCGTGGAGGGCTGACACCGGGCCCTCCACAGGCCCGCGCGCGGGCGCGTCGTCCCCACCGGCGCGGCACGACCGGCGCCCGGTGCCGGGCGCGCGCCTAGCGTCGGGCCCATGACGCAGGCGGGCTGGCTCGGGGCGCTGTCGCTGCTCGGGCCGCTGGCCACGGGGGCGGCGGCGCTGGTCGCGCTGGTCGTCGGCATCGCGACGGTCCGGCAGCGCGACCGGGCGGACCGGCGCGAGCAGTGGTGGCGGCGGGCCGAGTGGGCGCTGGGGCTGACGCTGTCCGCGAACCGGGCGCACGTGACCCGCGGGTTCGCCGTGCTGGACCACCTGGCCCGCAGCGACCTCGCCACCCGGGACGAACGCCGGCTGCTGCGCGCGCTCACCGCAGCCGGCTTGAGCCGGGTCGCCGGCCTCCCGGAGGATGGTGGCGTCCCGGGGGGCCGTGACGAGGAGGAGGAGTCCGGTGGACCGGTTCGAGCAGGAGATCGAGGAGCAGCGGCTCCGCCGGGCGGCGGTGCTCCGCGACCCCGAGGTGCAGCGGGCGGCGGCCCGGCTCCGGGTCACCCTGGACGAGAGCCTGGGTGACGAGACCCCGCAGTGGATCCGGGACCTCGCCGAGGGCGCGCTCCCGGAACGCTGACGCGCGCACGGCCCCAT
>JAEWGQ010000412.1 GCA_023388235.1 Actinomycetes bacterium
GGCCTCGACCGCCCGCTCGACGGCCACCGCGAACGCGGCGATCGCGGGGACGTCCAGGGAGCCGGACCGGACGCCGCGCTCCTGCCCGCCGCCGTGCAGCACGGGCACCAGCGCCAGGTCGCGCCGCGCGAGCAGCGCGCCCACGCCCGGCGGCCCGCCGACCTTGTGCCCGGAGACGGTGAGGGCGTCCAGCCCGGACGCCGCGAGGTCCACGGGCACCTGGCCGACCGCCTGCACCGCGTCGGCGTGCACCGGCACCCCGTGGGCGCGGGCGAGCGCGACGACCGGGGCGAGCGGCTGCAGCGTGCCGACCTCGTTGTTCGCCCACATGACGGACACCAGCGCCGTCGTGTCGCCGTGGGCGGCCAGCTCGTCGCGCAGCACGTCCAGGCGCACCCGGCCCTCGCCGTCGACGGGCAGCAGCACGATCTCGGCGCCGGCGTGCTCGGCCAGCCAGAACGCGGGGTCCAGCACGGCGTGGTGCTCGACCGCGGAGACCAGCACGCGCCGCCGCGCCGGGTCCTGCGCCGCGCGGGCCCAGAACATCCCCTTGACCGCGAGGTTGTCCGCCTCGGTGCCGCCGCCCGTGAACAGCACCTCGCTCGGCCGGGCGCCCAGCGCCGCCGCGATCCGCTCGCGGGACTCCTCGACCACCCGGCGCGCCGCGCGGCCGGAGGCGTGCAGGGACGACGGGTTGCCGGTGCGGGAGAGGTGCTCGGCCAGGACGGCGGCCGCCTCCGGGAGCACGGGCGTCGTGGCCGCGTGGTCCAGATACGCGCTCACCCGCACGAGTCTACGAAGGGCTTTGGCAGGATGTGCGCGTGAGTCACGACGCGACGACGCCTCCGCTGGCCTTCAGCGGCCAACGCCTGGACTGGCGGGACCTGCCCCGGGCGGTCCGTTCCCGCATCCAGGAGCTCGCCGGGGCGCAGGTCACGGCCGAGACGAGCGCGACCACCGGGTTCAGCCCGGGGTTCGCCGCCGTCCTCGAGCTCGCCGACGGCCGCGGCGTGTTCGTCAAGGCCGTGTCGCCCGAGCAGAACCCCGAGTCCCCCGAGCTCGCGCGCGCCGAGGTGCGCGCCGCCGCCGCGCTGCCCCCGCAGGTGCCGGCCCCGGCGCTGCTGTGGTCCGACGTCGACGGCGAGTGGGTGCTGCTCGGGTTCGAGGTCGCCGCGGGCCGGCCGCCGCAGCTGCCCTGGCGCCCCGACGAGCTCGAGGTGGTGCTCCGCGCGCTGGACACCCTGGCCGCCGCCGAGCCGCTGCCCGGTCACGAGCTGCGCCCGACCGGCGAGGTGCTGGCGGGCGACTTCACCGGGTGGGCGCGCATCGCCGCGCTGACGGGCGACGAGCGGGACCGCCTGGTCGCCGCCGCGGGTGAGGTGGGTCCGTGGCTGCTCGCGCACCTGGACCAGCTCGTCACCTGGGAGCAGGACGCCCTGGCGGCGTGCGCCGGCAGCGCCCTGGTGCACGGCGACCTGCGGGCGGACAACGTCCTGATCGACCACGACCACGACGGCGGCCGCGTCGCCCTGATCGACTGGCCGCACGCCAGCGTGGGCGCCCCGTGGCTCGACCTGGCGTTCATGCTGCCGAGCGTCGCGATGCAGGGCGGGGGCGCGCCGCAGGACATCTTCTGGTCCCGCCCCGTCGCCCGGGAGGTCGACCGGGAGCGGTTGCGCGCCGCCGTCGCCGGCCTGTCCGGGTACTTCGCGCACTCGGCGCTGCAGCCCGCGCCCGTCGGCATCCCGAACCTCCGGCGGTTCCAGGCCGCGCAGGCCCGGCACGCCGTGGACTGGCTGCGCGCGCTCGCCTGAGCGGCGCGGCAGCCGACGGCAGGAGGGCCGGGGGCCCGCGACGGTCGCCGCCGCCGCGTCCCGTCCGTCCGCGGCGGGTCAGGCCCCGCGCAGCCGCCGGAGCTCGGCCGTCAGCTGCGGCAGCACCGTGAACAGGTCCCCGACGACGCCGTAGTCCGCGATCTCGAAGATCGGCGCCTCCGGGTCGGCGTTCACGGCGACGATCGTGCCGGACGCCTGCATGCCGCCGCGGTGGTGCACGGCCCCGGACACGCCGGCGCCGACGTACAGCCGCGGCGACACGGTCACCCCGGTCTGCCCGATCTGCGCCTCGCGGCCGATCCAGCCCTCGTCGGTGGCGACGCGGGTCGCCCCGACCGCCGCGCCGATCTCGTCCGCGAGCGCCTCCAGCGGGCCGAAGTCGCCCTCGGTCCCGCGCCCGCCGACGACCACCACGTCGGCCGAGCCGAGGTCGGGCCGGTCGGACGGGGCCTGCGGCGTGCGCTCCACCACCTGCACGCGGGTCGCCCGCGCGGGGACCGCGACGTCGCGCGGGCGCACCTCGGGGGCGAGCGGGGCCTCCGCCTCGACGTGCCGGGAGACGACCGCCCCCGCCTTGAGCAGGACGACCGCGACGGGCGTGCGCACCGCGCACCGCGTGGTCCACGTCCCGGCGAGCACCGTCTTGGTCGCGACGACCCGGCCCTCGGCGTCGCGCTCGACGGCGGCCGCGTCCGTGACGACGCCCGCACCGGTGGCGAGCGCGAGGCGGGCCGCGGCCTCCTTGTTCTCGAACGTCGACAGCGCGAGCACCACGCCCGCGCCGGTGTCGCGCACGACGTCGGCCAGCGCCTCGGCGAGCACCGGGGTGAGGTGGGGGTCGGCGTCGCCGGTGGTCACCGCGTGCACGACGGAGACGCCGTGGCGCCCGAGCACCGGCAGGGCCGGGTCGAGCGGCTCGTCGCCCACCCACACGCCGTGCACCGCGCCGCCGTCGCCGGCCAGGTCGCGGGCGGCGGTGGCGAGCTCCAGGACGTTGCCGCGCAGGGCACCCGTCTCGGCGTGGTCCAGCAGGACCAGCACGGTCGCGTTCACAGCACCTCTCCCGTCGCGGGGGTCGTGCGGACGAGCTCGCGCTCGACCAGCCAGGCGGCGAGCCGGGTCCCGGCCTCGCCGTCGTCGGACACGAGCACCCGGTCGGTGCGCGGCGGGCGGGGCGCGGCCTCGACGACCTCGGTCCGCGCGCCGGTGGCGCCCACCGTCGCCGGGTCCACGCCGAGGTCGGCCAGGCCGAGCGTCTCGACGGGCTTCTTGCGGGCGGCCATGATGCCCTGGAAGTTCGGGTAGCGCGGCTCGTTCGCGCGGTCGGTCACGGACACGAGCGCCGGGAGCGGCGCGCTCAGCACCTCCGTGGCGTGGTCCAGGTCCCGGCGCACGGTGACCGTCCCGTCCGCGAGCGTCACCTGCGACGCCAGCGTGAGCTGCGGCAGGTCCAGCAGGTCCGCGAGCGCCGCGGGCAGCAGCGAGGTGAGGCCGTCGAGCCCCGCCATCCCGGTGACCACCAGGTCGACGTCGCCGAGCCGGCGCACGGCCGCGGCGAGCACCGCGGCCGTGCCGAACACGTCCGAGCCGGCCACGTCGTCGTCCAGGACGTGCACGGCCGCGTCGGCGCCGAGCTGCAGCCCGCGCCGCACGGCGTCCTCGGCGTCGTCCGGGCCCACGGTCACGACGACGACCTCCGCGTCGCCGCCCGCGTCCCGGGCCTGCTCCGCCAGGACGACCGCCGCCTCGACGGCGTTCTCGTCCAGCTCGTTGATCGTGCCGTCGCCGCCGTCGCGCACGATCCGGCCGTCGGGGCCGAGCGCGCGGTCGGACTGGATGTCGGGCACGT
The DNA here is from genome assembly GCA_023388235.1 of Actinomycetes bacterium. Taxonomy (GTDB): domain Bacteria; phylum Actinomycetota; class Actinomycetes; order Actinomycetales; family Cellulomonadaceae; genus Cellulomonas. The sequence continues at coordinate 3,685 of JAEWGQ010000412.1, forward strand.
GCTTGACGCACACCACGATTCTCACCCCCGAGACGTTACCGCCCCGGGCGAGCGGGGGCACCGGGCCGTCCGGCGCACCTCACCCGGGACCACGACGCAGGTGGGGGCTGCGCGCACGCCACAATGGAGCACGTGACCGACCGCATGCTGCCCGGCGCCCCGCCCCGCCCCGGGGTGCACGTGACGGACGCGGGCATCGAGGTCGCGGTGCTCGCCCCGCACGCCGAGGCCGTCGACCTGTGCCTGCTCGACCCCGACCCCGCGGCGCCCGGCGGCTGGGCGGAGCGGCGCGTGCCGCTCACCGGCCCGGACCTCGGGGTGTTCGCGGGGCGCGTGCCCGGCGTCCGGCCCGGGCAGCGGTACGGCCTGCGGGCGCACGGGCCCTGGGACCCGGCGGCCGGTCTCCGGTACAACCCGGCGAAGCTGCTGGTGGACCCGTACGCGTACGGCCTGGCCGGGGAGGTCGGCCACGGGCCGGAGACCTACGGGCACGTCGTCGACGACGCCCTGCGCGGCGACCCGTACGGCCCGGCCGACCCGCGGGACTCCGCCCCGCACGTCCCGCACGGCGTGGTGCTCGACCGCCGGCCCGGGCACCGCGGGGCCGGCGACGCGGCGGACCCCGCCGGCAACCGGCCGCACGTCCCCTGGGCGGACACCGTCGTGTACGAGGCGCACGTGCGCGGGCTGACGCTGCGGCACCCCGGCCTGCCGCCGGAGCTGCGCGGCACCTACGCAGCCCTCGGCCACCCGGTCGTCGTCGACCACCTACGGTCGCTGGGGGTCACCGCGCTCGAGCTGCTGCCGGTGCACGCCTCCTCGTCCGAGCCGCACCTGGTCGCCAAGGGCCTGACGAACTACTGGGGCTACAGCACGCTCGGGTTCTTCGCGCCGCACGCCCCGTACGCCACGGCCGCCGCCCGCGCCGCCGGCCCCGCCGCCGTGCTCGACGAGCTGCGCACCGCCGTGCACGCGCTGCACGAGGCCGGCATCGAGGTGCTGCTCGACGTCGTCTACAACCACACCTGCGAGGGCGGGCTCGACGGGCAGCACCTGTCCTGGCGCGGGCTGGACTCGGCGGTGTACTACCTGCACGACGGCGGCCACCCCGCGGCGCTCGCGGACGTCACGGGCACCGGCAGCAGCCTGGACTTCCGGCGCCCCGAGGTGGTCCGCCTCGCGCTCGACTCGCTGCGGTACTGGGCGCAGGAGGTCGGCGTCGACGGCTTCCGGTTCGACCTGGCGGTGACGCTCGGGCGCGGGCACGGCGGGTTCGACCCCGACCACCCGTTCCTCGTCGCCGCGGGCGCCGACCCGGCGCTGCACGGGCTCAAGCTGGTCGCCGAGCCGTGGGACGTCGGCCCGGGCGGGTGGCGCACCGGGCAGTTCCCGCCGCCGTTCGCCGAGTGGAACGACCGGTTCCGGAACTCGGTGCGGTCGTTCTGGCTGGCCGACCCGGCACGCGCCGCGCACGGGCTGCCCGAGCACCGGGTGCGGGACCTCGCGACGCGGCTGTCCGGCTCGGTGGACCTGTTCGGCCGGTCGGACCCGCCGCTGGCCCGCGGGCCGCGCGCGAGCGTCAACTACGTCACCGCGCACGACGGCTTCACGCTCGCGGACCTCGTCGCGTACGAGCACAAGCACAACGAGGCGAACCGGGAGCAGAACCGCGACGGCTCGGACGACAACCGGTCGTGGAACCACGGCGTGGAGGGCCCGGTCGCCGCGGACTCGGTCGCCGCCGACATCGTGCCGCTGCGCCGCCGGTCGATCCGCAACCTGCTCGCCACCCTGCTGCTGTCCGCCGGCACGCCGATGATCACCGCGGGCGACGAGATGGGCCGGACGCAGCGCGGGAACAACAACGCGTACTGCCAGGACTCCGACCTGTCCTGGGTGTCCTGGGACCTCGCCCCGTGGCGGCAGGACCTGCTCGCCACCGCGCGGCACCTCATGGCCCTGCGCCGGGCGCACCCCGCGCTGCGACCGACGCAGTTCTACACCGGGCGCCCCGGGCCGGACGGGCGCGCCGACCTCACGTGGTTCGACCCGGGCGGCGCGGCGTTCACGCACGCGCGGTGGCACGACTCCGACCTGCGGACGCTGCAGATGCTGCGGGTCGCGGGCGACGACGCCGTGCTCGTCGTCGTCAACGGGTCGCTCGACCCGGTCGACGTGGTGCTCGCGGGCGACCGGCCCACCACGTGGGAGCTCGCGTGGGACTCGACGTGGGAGCGCCCCGCGGACGCGCGGGCGGCGGCGCTCGCGGGCGTCCTGCACCAGGACTCCGGCACCCGCGCGGTGCTCGAGCCCCTCACGCTGCGGGTCTACGTGGCCTGACGCGCTCCCCGGGCACGCACGAGCCCCCGGACCCGCGCGGGGTCCGGGGGCTCGCTCCGTGGGGGGGTCAGCCGGCGTTCGCGACCAGGCCGACCTCGGCGACCGACGCCAGGCCCTCGTGCCGCGGCACCACCCGGACGCTGTACCCGAACGGCCCGGAGGCGTCCAGGCGCACGTCCCCGGCGAACGCGTACCGGCCGGCCTCGTAGGTCTCGGCCAGCGCCAGCGGGTCGACCGAGAAGCCGTGCAGCTCGTCGGCCTCGGTGACCCGGCCGTGCACGACCTGCACCTCCACGTCGTCGGGCGCGAGCCCGCCGAGGGTCACGTACGCCTTGACGCGCAGCGCGTCGCCGACCTGCGGCACCTCGCCCACGCCGCCGGACTCCACGTGGTCCACCCGGACGTGCTGCCAGCCCTCGCGCACGCGGCCCTTCCACGCCGCGAGCTCCCGCGCGCCGGTGTACCCGGCGTCGCCGGCGAGCGCGCGACCGGCGGCCGCCGCGGGGGCGTACAGCTGCCCGACGTAGTCGGCGACCATGCGGGTGGCCTGGACCTTCGGGCCCAGCTCGGCGAGGGTGTGCCGCACCATCTCGAGCCAGCGCAGCGGCAGGCCGCGCTCGTCGCGGTCGTAGAACCGCGGCGCCACCTGGTTCTCGATGAGGTCGTACAGCGCGGCGGCCTCGAGGTCGTCACGGCGGTCGGGGTCCTCGACGCCGTCGGCGGTCGGGATGGCCCAGCCGAACTCCGGGTCGAACCACTCGTCCCACCAGCCGTCGAGGATCGACAGGTTGAGGCCGCCGTTCAGCGCGGCCTTCATGCCGGAGGTGCCGCACGCCTCGAGCGGCCGCAGCGGGTTGTTCAGCCACACGTCGCAGCCCGGGTACAGGGTCTGGGCCATCGCGATGTCGTAGTTCGGCAGGAACACGATGCGGTGCCGCACCCCGGCGTCGTCCGCGAACCGCACGAGCTGCTGGATGAGCCGCTTGCCCTGGTCGTCCGCGGGGTGCGACTTGCCGGCGATGACGAGCTGCACCGGGCGCTCCGGGTGCAGCAGCAGCGCCCGCAGGCGCTCCGGGTCGCGCAGCATCAGGGTGAGCCGCTTGTAGGTCGGCACGCGGCGCGCGAACCCGATGGTCAGCACGTCGGGCGACAGCACGTCGTCGACCCAGCCGAGCTCCGCGGGCGACGCGCCGCGCCGGGCCCACGAGGCCCGCACCCGCCGGCGCGCGTCGGCGACGAGCTGGGCGCGCAGCGTGCGGCGCAGCTCCCACAGCTCGTCGTCCCGCACGGCGTCGGTGCGCAGCCACCCGCTGCCGCCCGCGATCTCGTCCGTGGTGAGGCGCTCGGCGGCCAGGTCGCTGAGCCGGCGGTCCACCCAGGTCGGCGCGTGCACGCCGTTGGTGACGGACGTGATGGGCACCTCGACGTCGTCGAAGCCCGGCCACAGGCCGCTGAACATGTCGCGCGAGACCTCGCCGTGCAGGACGGAGACGCCGTTCGCGCGCCCGCCGAGCCGCAGGCCCATGACGGCCATGTTGAACATCAGGGGGTCGCCGCCGGGGTAGTCCTCGGCGCCGAGCGCCAGCACCCGCTCGACGGGGACGCCGTCGGACGCGTTGGCCCCGCCGAAGTACTGCTGGACGAGCGACGCCTGGAACCGGTCGATCCCGGCCGGCACCGGCGTGTGCGTGGTGAACACGGTGGCGGCGCGGACGGCCTCCAGCGCCTCGTCGAAGCCCAGGCCGGCGCCCGTGACGAGCTCGCGGATCCGCTCGACGCCGAGGAACCCGGCGTGCCCCTCGTTGGTGTGGTAGACCTCCGGCTCCGGGGCGCCGGTCAGGCGGGACCACAGGCGCAGCGCGCGGACGCCGCCGACGCCGAGCAGCAGCTCCTGCTGCAGGCGGTGCTCGCCGCCGCCGCCGTACAGCCGGTCGGTGACCTTGCGGGCGGCCTCGTCGTTCTCGGGCACGTCGGAGTCGAGGAGCAGCAGCGGCACGCGGCCGACGGTCGCGGTCCAGACGTGCGCGTGCAGGGTGCGGTCGCCCGGCAGGGCCAGCGACACGACGGCGGGCGTGCCGTCCTGCTCGCGCAGCAGGGTCAGCGGCATGCCGTCCGGGTCGAGCAGCGGGTAGGTCTCGACCTGCCAGCCGTCGCGCGTGAGGGACTGCTTGAAGTAGCCGGCGCCGTACAGCAGGCCGACGCCGACGATCGGCACGCCCAGGTCGGACGCGCTCTTGAGGTGGTCGCCGGCCAGGATCCCGAGGCCGCCGGAGTACTGCGGCAGCACGGCGGTGATGCCGAACTCCGGGGAGAAGTACGCGATGGCCGCCGGCAGGGACGGGTCGGACGCCTGCCGGTGCTGGTACCAGCGCGGCGCCTGGAGGTACTCGCGCAGGTCGGCGGTCGCGGCGCGGACCGCGGCGACGACGTCCGGGTCGGCCGCGAGCGCGGCCAGCCGCTCCGGGCGCAGGGCGCCGAGCAGGGCCACGGGGTCGCCGCCGACCTCCTCCCACAGGGCGGGGTCGATCCGGGCGAACAGGTCGCGGGTCGGGGCGTGCCACGACCAGCGGAGGTTGTGGGCGAGCTCGTCCAGGTCGGCGAGCTCGACGGGCAGCGACGTGCGGACGGTGAATCGGCGGATGGCTCTCACCCGTCGAGCGTACGCAGGAGGGATGCCCTGACAACAGCACTTGGGTCCCACCCGTACCGCGCCGCCTGCGCGTCGGCGCCGTCCGGATGCCGGTCGGGGGCCGCAGTGGATAGGTTCGGGACCGTGACGTCGACACCCCGCCAGCCCGCGCCCCGCCGCGCCCGGGCGGCGCGCCCGGCCGCCGCCCCCGCCAGCCCCGCCGCCGAGGGGCCGGGC
>JAEWGQ010000413.1 GCA_023388235.1 Actinomycetes bacterium
GGCTGCCGCCCGAGAAGGCGCTCGTCGTGCAGTTCGGCGCCGAGGGCGTCGCCGCTGCCGTCGCGCTCGGCCAGTACATCGACCCCGCCGAGGTCGAGCTGGCCCGGCAGGGTCTGCTGGCGCTGGCGGAGCCGTAGCCGGGCGCACGGGCCTGCACGCGCGTGTCGTCCCGTTTCGCCCGGATGGGTGCGCTGTGCGCCGCGGCGGGTGCCCGTCCTCCGTGCGCCGATAATGAACGTTATGTCACAACACAGTCTGCGTATTGCATCTGATGTAACACGCGGCCAGCGCCACCCCTCCCCGGCGCGCGAGCAGAACCGCCCGCTGACCGGTCGCGCGACTCGCGGCCTCTTCGATGTCGATCGGCGACGACGCGTCCGGCTCGGTCACGGCTCGACACTAACGGATGACGAACTCGGCCAGCTCGATGTCAACGAGCGGCCGGGATTGCGCGGACATGCCGCTGTACTTGCGTGATCCCTGACAGCCGCGCCCGCTACGAAATGGTTGGTTGCAGGCCCTCACGAGCGGCGTGGGCGATCAGATCGATCAGTCGAAGTGGAAGTCGCGGTAGGTGCCCACCCGGAAGCGGTGGCCCTGCTTCCTGCGCTCGACGAGGCCGACGATCGTCTCGACGTCTTTCGGCCGCATTCTCAACTCACGGCACTTGGCACGGACTTGCTCGATGCTGACCGGAGCCCACCGCTCGGGCCGGTTCATCATGTCGGCCTTCAACTTGTCTTCCTCGTTCCACTTCAAGCCCGAGTCGCACCCCGCTGCCCACGCCGCGATCGACTCGAGGATCTCGTCAACCCCGTTCGGCAGGGGCACGAGTGCAGGCAGGCCCGGTGCCTCCGTCGACGGCGGAACCGTCGCATTCGGCAGCAGCCGTGAGGGGTTGGCGTCTTCGATCCACGACGCCGTCTCAGCTTCACCCCACTCGACGACCACGAGCGCGTCGGCTTCAACGCCCCATAACTCGTCCAGATGCTCTCGGTCGGGCCACGCGTACAGGACGCGATGGCCAGCGAGCGACGAGGCGAAAAGGCCGCGCCACGTCAGGTGGGCCGTCCCCTGGAGATCGACGAGACGTTTGAGGCTCTCGCCCTGGAACGTCCGGCGGGGCGTTACCACTACGACACGGTCGCCCGGCTGATCAAGGAGCCACCGGATCGCTCGCGTGTTCTGCGCCTCGCGGGAGTCCCGCTCACCGAGCTGTGAGACAGCAACCGGGTACGGGTACGCGTCCGACGACATCGGGCTCCTCCTGTTGGGTCGTCTAGCCGGACCCTAGCCGGACACTCCGACACCAGCCGCACACGACGCCCTCAAGCGGCCGCCGCGGCGGCGGCGAGCCAAGCCGTTCAGGCGCCTGGCCACAGAAGCGACGGCCTCGCCGGGGCGCGCTGGTCGATGCCGCATGCGAGCGAGCGCAGGCAGCGGAGTAAGCGTGGAACGACGCGGACCCGCGCCGGGAGCCGCTGTCGCAGCGGCGTTCGCGTGCACGCGCTCCGCGGCCAGCCCGCCGCCATCGTGTCCGCAGCGACCGCGCCTGCCGCCGTGCGATGACCCGCGTTCGCCGGCAAGCGCACGCGAGACCCGCGAGCAGGTACGACCAATCTCGATACGCGGAGGTGCCAGCACCGGACCGAGCCCGACGCGGCGGATCGGATGCCGAGCTCACCACCGAGCAGGTGCGACGCCTCGGCGCCGAGATCGCTGCGGTGAGCGACGTCGTAGCCACCACGGTTGCGGAGTTCTTTCCGCGCCAAGCATCCGCCTGCAGTAGGTCCTCGACGGACTGCAGCTCGACTCGCGCTGGCTGCGTCGGCGGTCCAGTACGGCCGATCTCGATATGAAGAGGTGCCAGTAGACCTCTGTGTACTCCTCTGACCTGCGCATATGGGCGTACGAGTCGTTCGCGTTCCGCTCCTGGCGGCCGCGCGATGCCCGCGCATCTCCCCCCTCGCCGCGACCTGGCGTGATGTCACGGCGCTTGTCTCCTGATTCGACATATGTCAATGTAGCCGCGTGACGAACGAGCCTGAGGCCGGCGGAAGCCCGCGACTGTCATCCCTGGACCGTTGGTTGCCGGTGTGGATCGGGCTGGCGTTGGCCGCCGGCCTGGCGCTGGGGCGCTTCGTCCCCGCGATCGGCGCCGTGCTCGCGGACCTGGAGGTCGGCGGCATCTCGCTGCCGATCGCGCTGGGTCTGCTGGTGATGATGTACCCGGTGCTGGCGAAGGTCCGCTACGACCGGGTCGCCGCGGTGACAGGGGACAGGCGGCTGCTGGTGAGCTCGCTCGCATTGAACTGGGTCGCCGGTCCCGCTCTGATGTTCGCCCTGGCCTGGTTGTTCCTGCCCGACCTGCCCGAGTACCGCACCGGCCTGATCATCGTGGGCCTGGCACGGTGCATCGCGATGGTGGTGATCTGGAACGACCTGGCTTGCGGTGACCGCGAGGCCGCCGCGGTGCTGGTCGCGATCAACTCGGTGTTCCAGGTGGTGGCGTTCTCGCTGCTGGGCTGGTTCTACCTGAGCGTGCTGCCGGGCTGGCTGGGGCTGGACTCCGCGGGCCTGGATGTCTCGGTCGGGCAGATCGCGGCCAACGTCGCGGTCTTCCTGGGCGTGCCGCTGCTGGCCGGGTTCGCCTCGCGGTGGATCGGTGAGCGCACCCGCGGGCGGCAGTGGTACGAGGAGCGGTTCGTGCCGCGGGTGGGTCCGTGGGCGCTGTACGGGCTGCTGTTCACGATCGTGCTGCTGTTCGCGCTGCAGGGTGAGGCCGTGACGTCGCGGCCGCTGGACGTGGCGCGGATCGCACTGCCGCTGCTGGTGTACTTCGGCGTCATGTGGGCCGTGGGACTGGCCGTCGGACGGGGCCTCGGGCTGGGGTACGCGCGGTCGACGACGCTCGCGTTCACCGCGGCGGGCAACAACTTCGAGCTGGCGATCGCGGTGGCGATCGGGACGTTCGGTGCGACCTCGGGGCAGGCGCTGGCCGGTGTGGTCGGCCCGCTGATCGAGGTCCCGGTCCTGGTCGCCCTGGTCTACGTCAGCCTCCGGGCCAGGGACCGCTGGTTCCGCCCGTCCTCGACCTCCCCCGCCACCACCGAGCTGCAGGAGGCACGCTCATGACCACCACCACCACCCCCGACGCCCCGGCACCCGCTTTCGGCGGCTGCACGCCGCAGACCTCGCCCGCGGACCACGCGATGGGCGCCGACGCCGCGACGCACGTCGCCGGCACCCTGAAGGCCCTGGGTGACCCGCTGCGGCTGCGGATGCTCTCGCTGATCGCGACCTCCCCCACCGGCGAGGCGTGCGTGTGCGACCTGGCCACGGTCGCCGAGGTCTCCCAGCCGACCGTCTCGCACCACCTGAAGCTGCTCAAGGACGCCGGGCTGCTGACCTCCGAGCGGCGCGGGACCTGGGTGTACTACCGGGTGCGGCCGGCCCTGCGCGGCGCGGTCACCACCCTGCTGGACTCCTTCGCCCCCGCGGC
>JAEWGQ010000052.1 GCA_023388235.1 Actinomycetes bacterium
GCGCCGCGCTGGCCGGGCCCGGGTGCACCGGCCCGCCGCGCCGAGGACGCTCCGGCCGCCGCGCCGTCCGCCGACGACGGCACGGCCGCCGACGGGGGCTCCGGTCCGGGGCGTCCCGTGTGGGACCTGCCCTTCCCCGCCGAGCAGGAGGAGCCGGGCTTCGGGCAGCGGCGGATCGACCCGACCCGCTGGGTGCTGGGCCTGGTCGCGCTGGCGGTCGTGGTCGGCCTGGTGGTGGCGATCGGGAACGTGCTCGCCCCGTTCGGGTCCGGCGACGACGACGCGGGCAGCGCGCCCGCCCCGTCGGCGTCGGCACCGGCACCGGAGCCCACGCAGCCGGCGCCGGCGGACGGCGCGGAGGCCCCGCCCGTGCAGGCCGTGCCCCCGGTGATCGCGGCGGTGACGTCGATCGACCCGTCGGACGACGACGGCGAGCACGAGGAGCTCATCGGGCGCCTGACCGACGGCGACCCCGCGACCACCTGGTACACGCACACCTACAACCGCCCGGACTTCGCGGGGTTCAAGGACGCCGTCGGCCTGGTCATCACGCTCCAGGCGCCCGCCACGGTCTCGGCGATCACGCTGGACGTGAACGGCTCCGGCGGCAACGTCGAGGTCCGCTCGACCGACGCGGCGAACCCCACGGCCGGGGACGTCCTGGCGTCCGGGCCGCTGTCCCCGCAGACCGTCCTCACGCTGTCCCAGCCGACCGAGACCCAGAGCATCGTCCTGTGGTTCACCGCGCTCGCCCAGGCCCCCGACGGCGCGAACAAGATCGAGATCTCCACGCTCTCCGTCTCGTGAAGCCCGGCGCGGACCGGAACAGACCGCCCCTAGGATCTGTTCTCCCCGCATCAGCACGTCCCCGACCCGAGGAAGCACCGTGACCGAGACCCCCGTCCGCGACATCGTCATCGTCGGCTCCGGACCCGCCGGGTACACCGCCGCGATCTACGCGGCGCGCGCGGGCCTGACCCCCACCGTCGTCGCCGGCTCCGTGACGGCGGGCGGCGCGCTGATGAACACGACCGACGTCGAGAACTTCCCCGGCTTCCCCGACGGGATCCTCGGCCCGGACCTCATGGACAACCTGCAGAAGCAGGCGGAGCGGTTCGGCGCCGAGGTGCTGTGGGACGACGTGACCGAGGTCGACCTGGCCGGCCCGGTCAAGACGGTCGTCACCGGCGGCGGCGAGACGTTCCGCGCCCGCGCCGTGATCCTCGCGACCGGTTCCGCCTACCGCGAGCTCGGCCTGCCGGACGAGAAGCGCCTGTCCGGTCGCGGCGTCTCGTGGTGCGCCACCTGCGACGGGTTCTTCTTCAAGGACCAGGACATCATCGTCGTCGGCGGCGGTGACTCGGCCGTCGAGGAGGCGACGTTCCTCACGCGGTTCGGCCGGACCGTGACGATCGTGCACCGCCGCGACGAGCTGCGGGCCTCGAAGATCATGGCCGACCGCGCCAAGGCCGACCCGAAGATCTCGTTCGCCTGGAACTCCGAGGTCGTGGCCATCCACGGCGACGACAAGGTGACCGGCGTGACCCTGCGCGACACCGTGACGGGCGAGACCCGCGAGCACGGCGCGACGGGCATCTTCGTGGCGATCGGCCACGTCCCGCGCACCGACCTGGTCGCCGGGCAGGTGGACCTGGACGAGAACGGCTACATCGTCGTCGAGGGCCGGTCCACCCGGACGAACCTGCCGGGCGTGTTCGCCTGCGGCGACGCCGTGGACCACACGTACCGCCAGGCGATCACCGCCGCCGGCTCGGGCTGCTCCGCCGCGCTGGACGCCCAGCACTACCTGGCCGCCCTCGCGGACGTCGACCCGGCGTCCCCGGACCTCATCCCGGACGCGATCGAGCACGCCGACGTCGACGCCGCCGAGGCGGTCGCCGCGCAGGGTGCCGACACCGCCGCCGCGGCGGCCGCTGCCGGGCACTGACCGCCGGTGGCCGTGGCGCCCGCGGTCACCGCGGAGACGTTCGAGCGCGAGGTGCTGCGCTCGGACCTCCCGGTGGTCGTGGACTTCTGGGCGGACTGGTGCGTCCCGTGCCGGATGGTGACGCCCGTGCTCGGGGAGCTCGCGGACGTGTACGCGGGGCGGCTCCGGTTCGTCGCGGTCGACACCGAGGCGGAGCCGGACCTGAGCCGGCGGTACGGGGTGCTGTCCATCCCGGCGCTGTACGTGTTCCACCGGGGTGAGCTGCTGCGGACCCTGGTCGGCGCGCGCGAGAAGCTCGCCTACGCCGCGGAGATGGACGCCGTGCTCGCGGAGATCGCCGCGGGCTGACCACACGACCCGGGGCGGCGTGGCACCGGCCGCCGCCCCGGCCGCGGCGTCCGCCCGCGGAGGTTCCGTGCGGGTGCGGCGCGCCCGTCGTGGACGCACCGGGGTGGGCCCGGCGTGGCGTGCGACACTCGGAGGATGACCACCGAACCGCGTCCCGGCGAACCGCTGTCGGGCCCCCTCCCGACTCCGGCCGCCGGCACGCGGCTCGACCGCTGGCTCGGCTCGTACGCCGAGCGCACCCACGGCATGCGCGCCTCCGAGATCCGCGCGCTGTTCGCGGTCGCCAACCGTCCCGAGGTCGTGTCCCTCGCCGGCGGCATGCCGTGCCTCGACGTGCTGCCCCTCGACGTGCTGGGCGACCTCGCGCAGCGCGTCGTCGCGACGCGCGGCACCACGGCCCTGCAGTACGGCTCGGGCCAGGGCGACGAGGGCCTGCGGGAGCAGATCCTCGAGGTCATGCGGCTCGAGGGCATCGAGGCGCACCCGGACGACGTGGTCGTGACGACCGGATCGCAGCAGGCGCTCGACCTCGTCACGCGGCTGTTCATCGACCCGGGCGACGTCGTGGTCGCGGAAGCCCCGTCCTACGTCGGCGCGCTCGGCGTGTTCCGGGCGTACGAGGCGGACGTCGTGCACGTGCCCCTGGACGCGGACGGGCTCATCCCCGAGGCGCTGGAGCAGACCCTCGCCGACCTCACCCGCCAGGGCCGGCGCGTGAAGTTCCTCTACACCATCCCGAACTTCCACAACCCCGCGGGCGTCACGCTCTCCCTCGAGCGCCGGCCGCGGATCCTGGAGATCGCCGAGCGGTACGGCGTGCTCGTCATCGAGGACAACCCGTACGGGCTGCTCGGGTTCGAGGGCGAGCCGCTGCCGGCGATGCGCTCGACGAACGACGACGGCGTGATCTACCTCGGGTCGTTCTCGAAGACCTTCGCGCCCGGGTACCGCGTCGGCTGGGCGGTCGCCCCGCACGCCGTGCGCGAGAAGCTCGTGCTGGCGTCCGAGTCGGCCATCCTGTGCCCGTCCAACGCGTCCCAGCTCGCCATCAGCGGGTACCTGGCCACGTGCGACTGGCGGGGCCAGGTCAAGGCGTTCCGGGAGCTCTACCGGGAGCGCCGGGACGCGATGGTCGGGGCGCTCGCCGAGCACCTGCCCGACGCGACCTGGACCGTCCCGGACGGCGGGTTCTACACCTGGGTCCGGCTGCCCGACGGCCTCGACGCCAAGGCGATGCTGCCGCGCGCCGTCACCGCCCGGGTCGCGTACGTGCCGGGGACCGCCTTCTACGCCGACGGCCAGGGCACCGACCACATGCGCCTGTCGTTCTGCTTCCCGACCCCCGAGCGCATCCGGGAGGGCGTCCGGCGCCTCGCGGGCGTCGTCTCGGGCGAGAGCGAGCTCGTCTCGCTGTTCGGCACCGGCGGGGCGCGGCCCGGCGACACCGTGCAGTCCCCCGGTCCCGACCTGGCCTGACGCGCCGCGGGCGTCCTCGCTGGTCGCGGGCGCCCGGTAGCGTCGGTGCCGGGCCACCGGCCCACCCCCGCCCGCCCGCGTCGTCCAGGAGGACCCGCCCGTGCTCTCCGCCCCCACCACCCCGCGCGTCGTCGTCCTCGCCGGCGGCCTGTCCCACGAGCGGGACGTGTCGCTCCGGTCCGGGCGGCGCGTCGCCGAGGCGCTGCGGACCGCCGGGGTCGAGGTGTCGGTGCACGACGTGGACGCGGACCTGGTCCCGGCGCTGACCGAGACGCGGCCCGACCTCGTGTGGCCGCTCCTGCACGGCGCCGGCGGCGAGGACGGGTCCGTGCGGGACGTCCTGGAGCTGCTGGACGTGCGCTGCCTGGGGACGGGCCCGCGCGCGAGCAGGGTCGCGTGGAGCAAGCCGATCGCGAAGACCACGGTGACGCGCGCCGGCATCGCCACCCCGCAGTTCGTCACGCTGCCGCAGAGCCTGTTCCGCGAGCTCGGCGCCGGGCGCGTCATGGACGCCGTCGTCGCCAAGCTCGGCCTGCCCCTCGTGGTGAAGCCGTCGCGGGGCGGGTCCGCGCTCGGCGTCACCCTGGTGCGCACGGCGGACGACCTGCCGCGGGCGATGGTCGCGTGCTTCGCCTACGGGGACACCGCCCTGATCGAGCGCGCCGTGGAGGGCACAGAGGTCGCCATCAGCGTGGTCGAGCTCGACGGCGAGCCCGTCGCGCTGCCCGCCGTCGAGGTCGTCACGGACGGCCCCTACGACTACGACGCGCGGTACAACCCCGGGCGCACGGAGTACTTCGCCCCCGCCCGCCTGACCGACGAGCACGCCCGCCGCGCCGCCGAGGTCGCGGTCGCCGCGCACCAGGTGCTCGGCCTGCGGCACCTGTCGCGCACGGACCTCATCATCGACGCCGACGGCCAGCCCTGGTTCCTCGAGGTCAACGTGGCGCCGGGCATGACCGAGACGTCCCTGTTCCCGCAGGCCGCCGAGGCGGGCGGGTACCACCTGCCGACGCTGTACCGCCGGTTGGTGGAGACGGGGCTCGCCGCGGACGGGGCCGGGCGGGACGCCGTCAGCCCCTGAGGATGCCGGGGTCGTCGGGCGCCAGGCTCGACAGGATGCGGTTCAGGTCCTGCACCGACGCGAACTCGACCGTCAGCTTGCCGCGCTGCTTGCCGAGATCCACCTTCACGCGGGTCTCGAAGCGGTCCGACAGCCGGCTCGCCAGGTCGTCGAGCGCCTCGTTCCGGATGCCCGCGCGGGGACGGCGCTGCTGCCGCCGGCCGGCGCCCTCGCCACCGAGCGCGACGATCTCCTCGACCGCCCGCACCGACAGGCCCTCGGCGACGATCCGCTGCGCGAGCCGCTCGATCGCCGCGCCGTCGCTCAGCCCGAGCAGCGCCCGGGCGTGACCGGCGGACAGCACGCCCGCCGCCACCCGCCGCTGCACCAGCGGGGGCAGCCGCAGCAGGCGCAGCGTGTTCGAGATCTGCGGGCGCGAGCGGTGGATCCGGGTCGCCAGCTCGTCGTGGGTGCAGCCGAAGTCGTCCAGGAGCTGCTGGTACGCGGCGGCCTCCTCCAGCGGGTTCAGCTGCGACCGGTGCAGGTTCTCCAGGAGGGCGTCCCGGAGCAGGTCGGAGTCCTCCGTCTGCCGGACGATCGCCGGGATCGTGTCGAGGCCCGCGGCCTGGGTCGCGCGCCAGCGGCGCTCCCCCATGATGAGCTCGTACCCGTCGTCGACCGGGCGGACGACCACCGGCTGCAGGACGCCGATCTCGCGGATCGAGCCGACGAGCTCGTCGAGGGCGTCCTCGTCGAAGACGGAGCGCGGCTGGCGCGGGTTGGGGCGGATGGCCGTGACCGGGAGCTCAGCGAACGAGGCGCCGGGGACCGGGAGCAGGCCGTCCTGGTCGGTGGTGTCGGCGCCGGCGGCTGCCGCGCTGCTGGTGCTCGCGACACCCTCGCCAGCGCCCCCGTCCGCCGCGTTTCCGCTGGTCAGGGCGTTGCGGGGCCCGTCCGACGCCGTGTCGGCACCGTCCGTGCGGGCGGCGGCGTCCGCTGCCGCCGCCGCTGCGCGCTCGGCGGACCGGTCCGGGAAGAAGACGTCCACCGGACGGCTCCCGTCGCCGGTCCGGACGTCCGCGCCCGTCGGGATGAGGGCGCCCAGGCCACGCCCGAGCCCCCGCCGCTTCTCGCTCACACGTCCTCCTTCTGCGCCGTCGCGGTGGTGCCCCGCTCGGCGAGCTCGCGGGCTGCTTCCAGGTACGCGAGCGCGCCGCTGGAGCCCGGATCGTACGTGACGACCGTCTGGCCGTAGGACGGCGCCTCCGACACCCGCACGGAGCGCGGGACCGTCGTGCGCAGCGTCTGCTCCGGGAAGTGCTCGCGCACCTCCTGCGCCACCTGCTGGGCGAGGTTCGTCCGGCCGTCGTACATGGTGAGCAGGATCGTCGACACGTGCAGGCCGCGGTTCAGGTGCGCCTGGATCAGCTCGATCGACTTGAGCAGCTGGCTCAGGCCCTCCAGCGCGTAGTACTCGCACTGGATCGGGATCAGCACCTCGTCCGCCACGACGAACGCGTTGACCGTGAGCAGCCCCAGCGAGGGCGGGCAGTCCACCAGCACGTAGTCGATCCGCGGCAGCCCCTGCGCCTCGCGCTGCTCGAGGTAGGCGGCCAGCGCGTTCCGCAGCCGGGTCTCGCGCGCGACCAGCGAAACCAGCTCGATCTCCGCGCCCGACAGGTCGATGGTCGCCGGCACGCACCACAGGTTCGGCACGTCGGGGCTCGCGTGCACCGCGGTCTCCATGGGCGCGCCGTCGACCAGCACGTCGTACACCGAGGTGATGCCGGAGTGGTGGTCGATCCCGAGGGCGGTCGAGGCGTTCCCCTGGGGGTCGTTGTCGATGACCAGCACGTGCAGCCCCGACTGCGCCAGCGCCGCCGCGAGGTTCACGGTGGTGGTCGTCTTGCCGACGCCGCCCTTCTGGTTCGCGACGGTGATGACGCGCGTGCGGTCGGGCTTGGGGAACACCCGCCCGCGCAGCTCGATGCGCCGGCGCGCGTCACGGCGCAGCTCCGCCATGAGCGGGGTGTCGTCGTCCGCGGTCGGGAGGCTCTCCAGCAGCGCGGCGCGGCGCCGCTCCTCCGCCTCGTCGGGCGCCCATCGGCTCGGGTCGGTCGTCACCGGCGATGTCCCTTCGTCGAGCGGCGCGCCGCGCGCGTCCCGCCCTCGGTTCCACGTGAAACACGCGCGGGCCGTGCGGCACCGGCGTCCACCTTCTGCACCACCACGACGCTGGTGGGCTCGAGGCCGTCCAGCGTCGGCGCGACGAGGATCTCGGCCGGTCCCCCGCCGAGCGCCCGGGCCGTCTCAGCCCCGGCCTCGGCCTCGTCGCGCGCGCGCCCGCCCTTGAGGGCGACCAGCCGGCCCCCCACGCTGAGCAGGGGCAACGTCCACCCGTAGAGCTTGTCGAGGGCGGCAACGGCGCGCGCGGTGACCGCGTCGGCGTGCAGGACGCCCACCTGGTCCTCGGCGCGACCCCGCAGCACGCGGGCGTTCGACAGGCCGAGCTCGTCGACCACCTCGGTCAGCCAGTCGGTGCGCCGCTCCATCGGCTCGAGCAGCACGACCTCGGCGTCCGGCCGCATGGCGGCGATGACCACACCCGGCAGGCCGGCGCCGCTGCCCACGTCGACGATCAGCCCCGACTCGGGCAGGAACGGCACCACCGCCGCGGAGTTCACCAGGTGGCGCTCCCAGAGCCGTGCGACCTCCCGGGGACCGACCAGCCCGCGCAGCACGCCCTGGTCCCGCAGGAGCGCGTGGAACCCCGTGATCGCGGGCCACGCGGCGCCGAAGTGGGCGGGCAGCCGCGGGTCGCCGTCGAGCGGGTCGGCCGCGACCGCTCCGTCGTCGGGGACCGCTGCAGACTCGGACCGCACAGCACTCCCCTGGG
>JAEWGQ010000326.1 GCA_023388235.1 Actinomycetes bacterium
GAGCTGGGTATACGAGCCAGGGCCGCTCCCGCCGCGCGGTCCCGCGCGGACCGCGCGCGCTCGGCGCGGGTGCCGTCCGGCTCCGGGGCGGTGTCCAGGGCGTCCGCCGCGGCCAGGGCGTCGGCGAGCGCGGTGCGCAGCGCCTCGTCCTGCACGCGGTCCTGCGAGCTGCGCAGCACCTGCTGCGCGGCGGCGACCGTGCCGTCCAGGTCCGTCGCGGCGCGGGACAGCGTCCCCTCGGCCGCGGCGAGCTGCCGCTCGTCGTGCGCGGTGCTGCGGTGCTGCAGGAACCCGGCCGTGGCGACCACGGCGAGCACGAGCAGCAGCACCGTGACGGCAGCGGTCGCGCGCCGGCCGCGGGACGGCGTGGTCGCGCCCGTCGCGGGGGCGGGGGAGGAGGGCATCGCGGTCCTGCACGTCTCGGGGGCGGGTGGGACCATCCTCCCCCGGCGCCGCGGGGCAGCACCGGGACGAGGGGACCACGCGGGCCGGCGCGGTCCCGCGCCTGCCGGGCTCAGCCCTCGGTGCCCGTGGCCGCCTCGTCCTCGGCGGGCGGGGTGGCCGGGTCGGTGGCGGCGGGCGGGACGGGCCGGGCGACCGGCGTGACCTGGTCGAGGGCGATGCAGCCCTCGGGCACGGCGAACGGCTGGTCCGCCGCGAGGACGACGTCGGCGGCCGCGACGAGCGCGTTGTAGCTGCTGCCCACCACGACGTCGACGGTCGAGTCCTGCCGGTCGTCGAGCACGAGCTGCGGCGAGTCGAACTGCGCGGCGACCGTGTACGCGGCGGCGACCCCGGGGGTGCCGAACTGGATCAGCGCGGTGCCGGTGTACGCCTCGTACCCGCCGTCGCGGGCGTTCGCCTGGCCGGCGATCACGAACCCGCGCGACGCCAGGGCGTCCGCGGTGTCGCCGGCGAGGCCGACCCGGTTGGTGCTGTTGAACACCGTGACGCCCACCTGGCCGTACGGGACCGGGGTCGCGCCCTCGGGCGGGCAGGGCGAGTCGGCGACCGCGAGCCCCGTGGGCTCGGGGGACGAGAAGTCCCGGGACAGGAACGGCAGCGTCAGGCTGCCGCTGTACACGGCCGCGGCGCCCAGGGCCGCGACGGCCAGGCCGCCGAGCAGCACGCCGAAGACGAGGGCCTGGCGCTCGCGGACGTGGCGCCGGCGGCGCGCGCGGGCCGTGGCGGCGGGGTCGCGCTCAGTCATCGTTCTCGATCACCAGGACCCGGGCGTGCAGGACCGGCCGCTGCTGCAGGGCGGCGCGCACCGCGCGGTGCAGCCCGTCCTCCAGGTAGAGCACGCCGCGCCACTGCACGACGTGCGCGAACAGGTCCCCGTAGAACGTCGAGTCCTCGGACAGCAGGTTGTCCAGGTTCAGCGTCCGCTTGGTCGTGACGAGCTCGTCGAGGCGCACCTGCCGCGGCGGCACGTCCGCCCACTGCTTGGGCGTGACGAGGCCGTGGTCGGGATAGGGCCTGCCCTCGCCCACCGACTTGAAGATCACGGGGGGAGTCTAGGTGCAAGCGACGGGACGGCGGGCGAGCGACCCGCCCGGTGGACCACCTGGGTGGGTGCCGGTGCGCGCTCCGGGTGAATCTGGCCGCGGGCGGTCGCGGTGCGGTGCCGTCCGGTCGATGGGAGGGGGACACCGCGACAGACAGGGGGTGGGCATGCCGATCGAGGCCCGCCGGCGTGCGCGCGCCCGGATCCGGGTGATCCTGGCGATCGTCGTCCCCGGGGGCCTCGTGCTGTCGCTGGCCGCGTCGGGCGTGGACGCCCACCGGCAGCACGAGCAGGCGGTCGAGGCCGCGCAGGCCCGGCTCGCGGTGACGGCCGAGGCGCTGGGCGCCCAGGTCGAGGTGCAGGCGCGCCTCGCCCGCACGTCGGCGTCGATCCTCACCCCGACGGCCACGACGTCCTGGGCGGACGGGGCGGCGTCGTGGGAGTCGCACCTGCGCGCCTTCGGCGGCCCGGTGGGCAGCGCCCACGCCACCGGCGCCGTGGCGTGGGTGGCCGCGCTGAACGGGCCGGCCGACCGGGCGGCCGACGTGCAGCTCGCCGGCGCCGGGGGCGGCCAGGCGGCCGGCGCCGTGACGGTCGGGCAGGTGGTGCGGTTCGGCCCGCCGTCGGTGGTGGACACCCTGCTCGCGGGCGTGCCCACCGGGGCGGACGGCGTGGCGGCGCTGGCGGACGCGCTCACCACCGCGCGGGACAGCGGCGGGCTGGCGCTCTCGGCGCCGTACCCGGTGGACGCCGCCGCCCGGGTGGACGGCTCGGACGTCGGGCGCGTGACGCGGGCGGGCTCGGGCGCCTCGGGCACCGAGCTGGCGCTGGTCGCGCCCGTGTACGACGGCCCCGTGGCGCCGGTGGACCGCCGCGAGCGCCAGCGGCGGCTGCTGGGCTGGACGGTGACGACCTTCCGCGCGGACGACCTGCTGGCCCTGGTGGCGACGCGGGCGGTGGAGCCCACGCTCGTCCGGGACGGCGGCACGGTGCTCGGCGTGCTCGCGCGGGACCGCGCGGTCGGGCGGGTGGCCGCCGCGGACGCGGTGTCGCTCCCGCTGCCGGTCGGCGGGCGCGAGTGGACCCTCACGGCGCAGCCGGCCGGCGTGACCGGGCCGTTCACCTGGTTCCCGCTCGTCGCCGGCGGTGTGCTGACCGCGCTCGTGGCGGGGCTGCTCACGTCGCGCGCGGCCGCCGAGAACCGCGCGGTGGTGCTGGCGGCCGACCGCACGCGCGCGCTCGCCGACCGGACGCAGGACCTGGAGTCGATCACGCGCAACACGCCCGACGCGCTCGCGCGGGTCGACGCCGACGCCCGCCTGCGGTTCGCGAACCGGGCCATGCGGCTGGCGGCGCGCCTGACCGAGGACGACATCGGCACGCCGGTGCGGGAGCTGACCGGGCGCTCGCCGGTGATCGACGCGGTGCGGGCGCTCGCCCACCACATGCTCGCCCTGGACGCGGACCCCGGGGTCGACCCGGAGCAGGACCCCCGCCGGCGGATCAGCATGTCCGCGCAGACCGACGGGCACTGGTACGAGGTCCGGGCGGTCCCGGAGCGGCCGCAGGACGGCGGGCCGGTCGACTCCGTGCTCGTGGTGGCCCGGGACGTCACGCGGTTCCGGGAGGCCCAGGACCGGCTGACGCACGCCGCGACGCACGACCCCCTGACCGGCCTGGCGAACCGCGACGTCGCCCGGGAGCGCGCCGTCGCGGCCCTCACGACGTCCCGGGTGGGCACCGCCCTGCTGCTGCTCGACCTCGACCGGTTCAAGCTGGTGAACGACTCGTACGGCCACGTGGTCGGCGACCAGCTGCTGCAGCGGGCCGCGCTGCGGGTGGCGGCCGGCCTGCCGGAGCGGGCGGTGGCGGCGCGGCTGGGCGGCGACGAGTTCGTCGTGCTGCTGCCCGACGCGGACGTCCCCGCGGCGGACGCGGCGGCCGCCCGCCTGGTCGCCGCCTTCGACGAGCCGTTCGCGCTGCACCAGGAGGAGTTCGCGGTCGGGTGCAGCGTCGGGGTGGTGCACGCGGCGCCGGGCACGATGCCCTGGGACGAGCTGCTGCGGTGCGCGGACGTCGCGATGTACCGGGCCAAGGCCCTCGGCGGCGGGTGCCACCAGTGGTACGAGGAGCACGCCGCCGACCGGGCGCGGCAGCGGCTCACGATGGCCGCCGACCTGCGCCGCGCGGTCGAGGAGGGCGAGCTCGCCCTCGCCTACCAGGCCGAGGTGGACGTCGTGCACGGCCGCGTCGAGGGCGTGGAGGCGCTCATGCGCTGGACGAGCCGCACCCGCGGCCCGGTGTCCCCGGCGGAGTTCATCCCGGTGGCCGAGGAGACCGGGCTCATCGCCGACCTCGGCGCGTGGGCGCTGGACCGGGCGCTGGCCGACGTGGCCGCGCACAACCGCGCCGCGGGGGCCGACCTGCGGGTGTGGGTGAACGTCTCCCCGCGCCAGTTCGCCCCGCAGCAGGACCGGGCCGACCTCGTCACCCGGGTGGTCGACACCCTGGCCCGGCACGACGCCCCCGCGTCGTGGCTCGGCATCGAGGTGACCGAGGGGGCGCTCGCGGACGACGCCCGCGTGGTGCCGATGCTGCGGGCGCTGCGCGAGCTCGGCGTCGGCGTCGCGATCGACGACTTCGGCACCGGGTACTCGTCGCTGTCCCGGCTGCACGACTACCCGGTCACGCTGCTCAAGATCGACCAGTCGTTCGTGCACGGCCTCGGCGGCCCGGGCGCGCACGGCCACCGGGCCGGGGGCGTCGTGGAGGCGGTGGTCGCGCTCGGCCGGTCGCTCGGCGCGGACGTGATCGCCGAGGGCGTCGAGGACGCCGCGGCGTACGCCGCCCTGCGGGACCTCGGGTGCGACCTCGCGCAGGGCTACCTGTTCGGGCGGCCCGGCGCGTTCGCCGACGCGGTGCTGGACCCCGCGCCCGACGGGGCGGCCGGGGGCTCCGTCGCGGCGCCGCTGCCCGCGGGCGCCGCTCCGCTGGGGCGCTGAGCGGCGGGCTGCAGCAGCAGCATCCACGTCGCGCACGCCGCCGCCAGCAGCGGCACCGCGAGGCCGATGCCGGTCGCGGGCACCACCACCCCGGAGTCGTTCAGGGCGAACCCGATGCCGAGCGTGACGGCGAGGGCGGTCAGGCCCTTGAGCAGCATCGGCGCGTCGGTGGCGAGCCGCCGCACCGGGGCGCCGGCGGACAGCCACGCGTAGGGCCCGCCGTCGGCCGCGCGGACCGCCGAGCGCGCCGGCCGCCCGACCAGCAGCACCACCAGCAGCAGCCCGCCGATCGCCAGGAGCGTCTGCTCGCTGCCGAACAGGATCCGCAGGTTGGTGTCGAGCTTGCGGGCCAGCACGGTCCACAGCCCGCCGTCGAGCACGGTCTCGACGAACCGGCCCAGGTGGGTGCGCTCGTCGGCGGGCCGCAGCCAGTCCACCGTCGCGATGCCGACGACGGTCACGGCGCCGGCGACCAGCACGGCGAGCACGCGGCGCCACGTGAGGCGCACGCCCGCGGTGAGCAGCGCGAGGATCGCGAAGCCCGGCACGAGGGCGGGCGGGCCGCCGAAGTCGGCGCCCACCGACGGCAGGCCGTCCACCGCGGTCGCGACCAGCCCGGTCGCGGCGACGACGGCGACCGCCGCCCACCGGCGCCCCTGCCGCAGCAGGGGGTCGGCCAGGGCGACCGCCGTGAGGATCATCGCGGTCGCGAACAGCGCGAACGCCGGGTTGCCGAACCCGTAGAACCGCCCGGCGACGAGCGCGCTCGGGCCCATCATCGAGTCGAGGGCCAGCCGGGCGCCGGTCGCGACGTCGACCGCCAGGACGGCGGCGGTGATCCCGCCGACGACGCCGAGCGGGCCGAGCAGGCGCTCGCGCCACCAGGGGGTGAGCAGCGTCAGCGCCACGATCAGCGCGGTGAACAGCGTCACGGCACCGGCGAGCGCCCAGCCGGGCGACCCGGCGCGCCACCAGGGCAGCAGGTTCGCGAGGAACGTGGCGACCGGCACGGCGGCGACGGCGACGGCCGCGACCCGCAGCCCGTGCAGCACGCGGCGCGGGTGCGCGGCGCCCTGCACCCGCCGCGGCCGCAGGCGGGCGAGCGCGGCGGACCACCAGGCGCGCACGCGGTGGTTCAGCCCGACCATGACCAGCAGGTAGAGGCCGAGGTTCATCCCGACCCAGAGCACGTAGAACCCGCCGACGCGGGGCTTGGCGGCCTGCGCGTGCCGGTTGTCGTCGATGAGCGCGGCGACCCGCTGGCCCGCGGTGGCGTCGTCGGGGGTCGCCCGGATCGCGGACCCGACGAGGGCCCCCGCGGGTGCGCGGTCGCGGATGCCGAGGGCGTCCAGCAGCGTCGGGGTGACGTCCGTGACCTGCAGGTAGCCGGGCTGGCGCGTGGACGGGGACCCGATGGTCCCGCCGCCGTACCCGGGGCCCGCCGCGGCGGCGAGCTGCAGGTGCGCCCGGCGGCTGGAGTCGGCGAGGGAGACCAGCAGCACGGTCGCCTCGGGGTCCGTGCGCCGGACGGCGTCCAGGACGGCGCCGAGGCGGGCGTCGACGGCCTGCACCTGCTCCGTGCGGCTGGGCTCGATCACGACGTCCGTGCCGGACAGGTCCGGCACCTCGGGCTCGCCGGCGTCCTCGCCCTCCTCCGCGGCGGTGCCGTCGGACTCCGGCCGGCCGCGCGTCTGGTACCCGGGGTCGCGGACGGTGCCGGCGTCGACCACCACGAGGCCCGGCTCGCCCAGGGCGGCCGCGACGGCGTCCTCCAGGGCGTCCGTGCCGGCGGGCTGGCGCACGTGCGTGCCGACGGGGACGCCGGAGGAGTCGGCCAGCGCGATCGCCGCGCCGGGCCCGATGCCGGTGGCGGGCACGCCCGCGGCGGCGAGGGTGTCGCCCAGGGTGCCCAGGCGCGAGTCGTAGCCGGAGGCCTCGGTCGCCGCCTCGTAGTCCGCCCACCCGGGCACGGCGCCGCTCGCCAGCGGGTCGCGCAGGGTGCGGCAGGTGCCGTCCGGGACGCGCACGTCGTCCGCGCGCCCGCCGGCGGACACCGCGAGCCAGCCGGCGCTCGGGCAGGTGGACGACCACTTGCTGCGCACCACCGCGGTGCCGAGCGACGCGGAGCGCGACAAGCCCCACAGGGCCGGGGTGGTCAGCGCCCCCAGGTCGTCCCAGCGCAGCCCGGTCACGCCGACGAGCACGACCGGGTGCTCGGGCCCCTCCCCGTCGGCGGGCGTCGCCGCCGACGCGGGGCCGGCCGACGCGAGCCAGCCGAGCGCGAGGACCAGCAGCGCGGCGACCGCCCGGGCGGTGCGGCGGCGGGCGGGCGCGGGTGCGGCAGGCGTGGACAGGGGCACCGGCCCAGCGTACGGGCGCACTACTCTCGGAGGCGTCGTGGCCGGGCGTCCCGGCCGGCACGTGCACGCGCGCCGCACAGGGCGCTCACGCCGTCGTCACGTCCCCGCCCGCCGCCCCCGGAGGTCCCGATGCCCGGCCGTCCCCGCTACGCCTACCTGGGCCCCGAGGGGACGTTCACCGAGGCGGCGCTGCGCCAGGTCGCGAGCCCCGACGAGGCCGAGTACCTGCCGCAGACGGACGTCGTCAGCGCCATCGAGGCGGTCCGCGCGGGGGACGCCGACCACGCCGTCGTCGCCATCGAGAGCACGATGGAGGGCGGGGTCACCGCGACCCTCGACGCGCTGGCCGTCGGGTCGCCGCTGGTGCTGCAGCGCGAGGTCCTGGTGCCCGTCGGGTTCACGCTCGTGGGGGCCCCGGGCACGGCGCTCGCGGACGTCCGCCGGGTCGCCGCGCACCCGCACGCGTGGGTGCAGTGCCGCCGGTGGCTGGCCGCGCACGTGCCGGGCGCCGTGCACGTGCCCGCGACGTCGAACACCGCCCCCGCCGCGCGCCTGGCGCAGGGCGGCGGGGCGCCGGACTTCGACGCCGCGCTGGTGCCGCCCGCCGCCCCGGCCCGCTACGGCCTGCACGTGCTGGCGGAGGGCGTGGCGGACAACCCGCACGCCGTGACCCGGTTCGTCGTCGTCGGCCGGCCGGGCGACGTGCCCGCGCCGACCGGGGCGGACAAGACCACGCTCGTGGTGCACCTGCCGTCCAACGAGGCGGGCGCGCTGCTGACGATGCTCGAGCAGTTCTCCGCGCGCGGCGTGAACCTGTCGCGCATCGAGTCCCGCCCGATCGGCGACTCCCTCGGCCGGTACTCGTTCTCCATCGACGCCGAGGGCCACATCGCCGAGGAGCGGATGGGCGAGGCGTTCATGGGCCTGCACCGCGTCTGCCCGCAGGTCCGCTACCTCGGGTCGTACCCGCGCGCGGACGGGGTGGCGGCGGACGTGCACCTCGGCACCGCCGACGCGGACTTCCGCACCGCCCGCGAGCGGCTGCGCTCCGTGCGCGGCGGCGCGAGCGTCTAGGCCGGCGACCCCGCGCGGGCTCAGGCCTGCGCCACCCGCACGACCAGCGCGGCGGGCTCGACCCGGGCGGACACCTCGGTGACCTGGCCGAGCACGTCCCCGTCCACCTGCACGTACTCGCCGCCGGCCACGCGCAGGTGCACCTCGCGGGCCCGCGCGTGGTCGATCCGGCCGATCTTGGCGGGCAGCTGGTTGCGCACGCCCACGCCCTGCAGCACGACCTCGCCGAGCAGCTGCGCCCAGCCGGCGACGCCGCCGCGGGTGTCGATCGCCGCGACGTCCAGCCAGCCGTCGTCCAGCACCGCGTCCGGCAGCAGCGTCAGGCCGCCCGGCAGCCGGCCGCAGTTGCCGATGAGGAAGCTGCGCACCCGCGCGGGCGTCTCGGGCCCGTCGTCCAGCCGGACGGTCGTGCGCAGCCGGCGGCCGTGCAGGTGCTTGATCCCGGCGACGAAGTACGCGACCCAGCCGACCTTGGCCTTGAGGTCGTCGTCCGCGTCCGCGACCATCGCGGCGTCGAACCCGATGCCCGCGATGACCAGGAAGATGTGGTCGCGCGGCTGGTCGGTGTCGTCGGGCAGGTCGTCGGCAGCCTCGGCGATGTCGTCGTCCACGTCGGACTCGCGGCGCAGCACCCGCAGCCAGCCCACGTCGATCGTGCGGTCGGTGCCGTCGAGCGCGATCTGCAGGGCGCCCAGCGGGTCGCCGATCGGGATGTCGAGGTTGCGGGCCAGCAGGTTGCCGGTGCCGACCGGGACCAGCCCCATGGGGACCCCGGTGCCGACCAGCGCCTCGGCGACGGCGCGCACGGTGCCGTCGCCCCCGAGCGCCACGACCACGTCCGCGCCCCGCGCCACGGCGTCCTTCGTCTGCCCGATGCCCGGGTCCTCGGGCGTGGTCTCCAGCCACAGCGGCTCGGGCAGGTACTGCTCGGCGCAGGCGCGGCGCACGGTGGCGCGCAGGTCGGGCACGTCCGGCTTCGACGGGTTCGCGACGAACGCGACCAGCGGGCGGCGCACGCCGTCCTCGTCCGCCCCGGAGCGCGCCCCGCCGTCGGGTGCCGCGACGGTCCCGAGCGGGCGGCCCACCCGTCCCGCGCGGCGCTCGGCGGCGACCGCCCGCCAGGCACCGGTCGCGACGGCGACGGCGGCCACGGACAGCACGACGGCGGCGACGGCCAGCCACCCCTCCCAGGTCATGTGACGAATGTACGGGGCACGGTCCGGCGCCGCTCCGCGACCCTCCCGGCGGCCGGGTCGGTAGGCTCGGCGGCGTGATCGATCTGAAGCTGCTGCGCCAGGACCCGGACGTCGTGCGTGCGAGCCAGGTGGTGCGCGGGGACGACCCGGGCCTGGTGGACCAGGTGCTCGACGCGGACGCGCGGCGCCGCGCGGCGCTCACCGACTTCGAGACGCTGCGGGCGGAGCAGAAGTCCCTCGGCAAGCAGGTCGCCGCGGCCCAGGGGGACGAGAAGCAGGCGCTGCTCGCCCGGGCCAAGACGCTGGCCGAGCAGGTCAAGGCGCTGCAGGCCGACGCCGACGCCGCGGAGGAGCTGGCGACCGAGCTGGCCCGCCGGATCGGCAACGTCGTGGAGGAGGGCGTCCCCGCCGGCGGCGAGGACGACTACGTGGTGCTGCGGCACGAGGGCACCCCGCGCGACTTCGCCGCGGAGTACGGCGCGGACTTCGCCGTCCGGGACCACCTGGAGCTCGGCGAGGGCCTGCGCGCGATCGACACCGAGCGCGGCGCCAAGGTCTCCGGCGCGCGGTTCTACTACCTGACGGGCCTCGGCGCCCGGCTGGAGCTCGCGCTGCTCAACGCGGCCGTCGACCGGGCGCTCGCCGCCGGGTTCACGCCGGTCATCACGCCGACGCTCGTGAAGCCGGAGATCATGGCGGGCACCGGGTTCCTGGGCGCGCACGCCGACGAGATCTACCGGCTCGAGGCGGACGACCTGTACCTGGTCGGCACGAGCGAGGTCGCGCTCGCGGGCTACCACTCGGGCGAGATCCTCGACCTGTCGGGCGGCCCGCTGCGGTACGCCGGCTGGTCGGCGTGCTACCGGCGCGAGGCCGGCTCGTACGGCAAGGACACCCGCGGCATCATCCGCGTGCACCAGTTCCACAAGGTCGAGGCGTTCTCCTACACGACCGTCGAGGACGCCGCCGCGGAGCACCGCCGCATCCTCGGCTGGGAGGAGGAGATGCTCGCCCTCGCCGAGCTGCCCTACCGGGTGATCGACACGGCCGCCGGCGACCTCGGGTCCAGCGCGGCCCGCAAGTTCGACTGCGAGGCGTGGCTGCCGAGCCAGCAGCGGTACCTGGAGCTCACCTCGACCTCGAACTGCACGACGTTCCAGGCCCGGCGGCTCGGGGTGCGGGAGCGGACCGCGGACGGCGAGGTGCGGCCGGTCGCGACGCTGAACGGCACGCTCGCCACGACGCGCTGGATCGTCGCCATCCTGGAGAACCACCAGCAGGCCGACGGGTCGGTGCGGGTCCCCGAGGGGCTGCGCCCGTACCTGGGCGGCCTGGAGGTGCTGCAGCCGGGCGGGTCGCGATGACGCACCCCCGCACCGTCGCGGGCACGCTCGTGGCCCTGGACGTCGACGGCACGCTGATGACCTACGACGGCGTCGTCTCGCCCGAGGTGCGGGAGTGCATCGCGTCGCTGCGGGACGCCGGGGCGCACGTGGTGCTGGCGACCGGGCGCGCGGTGCTGGCGACGGTCCCCGTGGCGCGGGACCTCGGCATCGACGAGGGCTGGGCCGTGTGCTCGAACGGCGCGGTGCTCGCGCGGCTCGACCCGGCGCTGCCCGGCGGGTACGAGGTCGTGGAGTGCACGACGTTCGACCCCGAGCCGGTGCTGCGGGTGCTGCAGCTCGAGCTCCCCGACGCGTACTTCGCGGTCGAGGACCTGGGGCGCGGGTTCAAGGTGTCGCGCCCGTTCCCGGACGGCGAGCTCACGGGCGAGCAGCGCGTGTGCAGCTTCGCCGAGCTGAGCGCCGGGCCGGCCACGCGCGTCGTGATCCGGGACCCGGGCAGCACGCCGGAGGAGTTCCACGCCCTGGTCGAGCGGGTCGGCCTGCACCAGGTGTCGTACGCGGTGGGCTGGAGCGCCTGGCTCGACCTCACCCCCGGCGGCGTGTCGAAGGGCAGCGCGCTGGAGGACCTGCGGCGGCGGCTCGGCGTGGAGCCGTTCGCGACGGTCGCGGTGGGCGACGGCGGCAACGACCTGGAGATGCTCCGGTGGGCGGCGCGCGGCGTCGCGATGGGGCACGCCCCGGAGGCGGTGCGCGCGGCGGCCGACGAGGTCACCGGCACGATCGCCGACGACGGGGTCGTGGCGGTGCTGCGGAGCATCGGCCGGGAGACCGGCGCGCGGTAGCGCTCCCACGCGCGGGCCGGGGCATCTCCCGCGCTGACCTGCGGAAGCGCTCCCACGGACAGCGCTCGCCCGGCAGGGTGGACCGCGGCGGGGCGCGCGGAGCACAATCCCCGCCATGGCGCACGGCATCGTCGACGTGGCCCGGGCGGCCGGGGTGTCCACCGCGACGGTGTCGCGCGCCCTGCGCGGCCTGCCGAACGTCACGGCCGCGACGCGGGAGCGGGTGCGGCGCGCCGCCGACGAGCTCGGGTACGTGCCCTCGCCGTCGGCCTCCTCCCTCGCGTCGGGGCGGACCCGAACCATCGGGCTGATCACGCCGTGGGTGGCGCACTGGTTCTTCGCGAACGTCATCGAGGGCGCGGAGCGGGCGCTGCGCGTCGAGGACTTCGACGCCCTGCTCTACACGTTCGAGGTCAGCCGGCAGGTCCGCCGGATGCGCGTCGACCCCGACGTGCTGCGGCGCCGGGTGGACGGCGTGCTCGTCGTCGGGCTGCCGCTGGAGGCGGAGGAGGTCGAGGCGCTCGAGCAGCTCGGCTACCCGCTGGTGTTCGTGGGGGCGGGCGCCCCGGGGTGCGTCACCGTCGGGCTGGACGACGTGCGCACCGCCCGCACCGCCGTCGCGCACCTCGCGGACCTCGGCCACCGGGTGATCGCGCACCTGTCCGGCGAGCCCGACGACTGCCTGCCGTGGTCGCCCGCCGTCCGGCGCGCCGAGGGGTGGCGCGCGGAGATGACGGGGCGCGGCCTCGCGGTGGACGGCCTGGAGGTGCACGGGCACTTCGACGTCGCGGGCGGCCGGGCGTCCACGCACGCGCTGCTCGACCGCCGGCCGGACGTGACCGCCGTGTTCGCCGCGTCGGACGAGATGGCGATGGGCGCGATCCTGGCGCTGCGGGACCGGGGGCTGCGGGTGCCGGACGACGTCTCGGTGGTCGGCGTGGACGGGCACGAGATGGGCGAGCACCTGGGCCTGACGACGATGGCGCAGAACGCGCACGACCAGGGCGTGACCGCGGCGTCGATGCTGCTGGAGATGATCACGGGGGCGCCCGTGCCCTCCGAGGTGGTGTTCCCGACCGTCCTGGTGCCGCGCGGGTCCACCGCCCGGGTGCCCACGTGACCAAATCGTGACAAGGCCGAGACACCAAAGCGGTTGTGCACCGGGCATGTAAACGCTTGCATAGGTCCCACGCGCCGGGGCGGCCCCGTCTCGGCTGGCACCACGACGAGGTGGAGGCAACGCATGACCAGGATTCGTCGGCGCCGGGCAGGCGCCGTCGTGGCCGGCGGGATCGGGTTCGCGCTCGCGCTCACAGCGTGCGGCGGGAGCGACTCCGGCGACGAGGGCACGGAGGACTCCGGCGGCGACACGGCTGCCGCGTCCGAGATCGACTGCTCGCCGTACGAGGAGTTCGGCGACCTCGACGGGACGACCGTGACGGTCTACACGTCCATCGTCGAGCCCGAGCAGCAGACGCAGGAGGACTCCTACGACCCGTTCGAGGAGTGCACCGGCGTCACCGTCGAGTACGAGGGCTCGCGCGAGTTCGAGGCCCAGCTGCTCGTCCGCATCCAGGCGGGCAACGCCCCCGACATCGCGTACCTGCCGCAGCCCGGCCTGCTGAAGACGATCGTCCAGGACTTCCCGGACGCCATCGTCCCGGCGCCGGACGCGACCGCGGCCAACGTGGACGAGTTCTTCAGCGAGTCGTGGAAGGAGTACGGCACGGTCGACGGGACGTTCTACGCGGCCCCGCTCGGCTCCAACGTGAAGTCGTACGTCTGGTACTCGCCGTCGATGTTCGAGGACGCCGGCTACGAGGTCCCCGAGACCTGGGACGACCTCATCGCCCTGTCCGACCAGATCGTCGACGACGGCGCCATGCCGTGGTGCGCGGGCGTCGAGTCCGGTGACGCCACCGGCTGGCCGGGCACCGACTTCATCGAGGACGTGGTGCTCCGCACCGCCGGCCCCGAGGTCTACGACCAGTGGTACACCCACGAGATCCCGTTCAACGACCCCCAGATCGTCGACGCCTGGGACACCGCGGGCGAGATCCTCAAGAACGACAAGTACGTCAACGCGGGCCTCGGTGGCGTGGACTCCATCGCCACCACGCCGTGGACGGACGCGGGCTTCCCGATCCTCGACGGCACCTGCTGGCTGCACCGCGCGGCGAACTTCTACCAGACGCAGTGGCCCGAGGGCACCGAGGTCGCGCCCGACGGTGACGTGTACGCGTTCTACCTGCCGACCAACCAGACCGACATCAAGCCGGTCCTGGGCGGCGGCGAGTTCGTGGCGGCGTTCGACGACCGTCCCGAGGTGCAGGCGTTCCAGACCTACCTCTCGAGCGCGGACTGGGCCAACGCCAAGGCCAAGGCCACCCCGATGGGCGGCTGGGTGAGCGCCAACAACGGCCTGGACCCGGAGAACCTGGCCACCGAGTTCGACAAGCTGTCGGCCGAGATCCTGGCCGACCCCGACTCGGTGATCCGGTTCGACGCGTCCGACCTGATGCCGGGCGAGGTCGGTGCCGGGACGTTCTGGACGGGCATCGTCAACTGGCTGACCGGTTCCTCCACGCAGGAGGTCACGGACCAGATCGAGGCCTCCTGGCCCGCCGGCTGACCGGACGGACACGGACGTACTGATCGTCGGCCGGCCCGGCCGGCAGGGGAGCGATCCCCTGCCGGCGGGCCGGCCGACCGGGTTCGGAGGGGTACATGGACTGGTTGACTGATGCGAGCACCACGGGCGAGAAGTTCGCCCTGATGCTCGTGGCGATCGCGTTGTTCGTGGTCGTGATGGGCGCG
Source organism: Actinomycetes bacterium (assembly GCA_023388235.1). Classification (GTDB taxonomy): domain Bacteria; phylum Actinomycetota; class Actinomycetes; order Actinomycetales; family Cellulomonadaceae; genus Cellulomonas. The sequence continues at coordinate 14,145 of JAEWGQ010000326.1, forward strand.
ATCCTGTTCCTGGTCGACAGGCCGAAGCGGGTGCCGCGCTGGGTGGTGGCCACGGCGTTCGCCGGGCCCGCGCTGCTGCTCCTGGCCTGGGGCCTCGTGCGCCCCGCGCTGATCACCATCTGGAACTCGTTCTTCGACAAGCGCGGCAACGAGTTCGTCGGCGTCGACAACTACACGCGGGCGCTCACCGACGGGCAGTTCCAGAGCGTGCTCACCAACACGGCCATCTGGGTCATCCTGGTGCCGATCGGGTCGACCCTCATCGGCCTGGTGTACGCGGTGCTCGTGGACCGCACCCGGTTCGAGAAGCTGGCGAAGGCGCTGGTCTTCATCCCGATGGCGATCTCGATGGTCGGCGCCTCGATCATCTGGAAGTTCGTCTACGAGTTCAAGCCGGACCAGCCGGGCGTCAAGCAGACCGGCCTGCTCAACCAGGTGCTGGTGTGGATCGGCCTCGAACCGCAGCAGTTCCTCATCAACGCGCCGGTGAACACGCTGTTCCTCATCGTCGTCATGGTCTGGATCCAGACCGGTTTCGCGATGACCGTGCTGTCCGCCGCCATCAAGGCGATCCCGGACGACATCGTCGAGGCCGCGCGCCTGGACGGGCTGCACGGGATGCGGATGTTCCGCTACATCACCGTGCCCAGCATCCGCCCGGCGCTCGTCGTCGTGCTCACCACCATCGCGATCGGCACGCTCAAGGTGTTCGACATCGTCCGCACCATGACCGGCGGGCAGTTCGACACCCAGGTCATCGCCAACGAGTTCTACACGCAGGCGTTCCGGCAGAACAACCAGGGCCTCAGCGCCGCGCTCGCGGTGATCCTGTTCATCCTGGTGATCCCGATCGTCATCTACAACGTGCGGCAGCTGCGCAAGTCGGAGGAGATCCGATGACGACCACCCCCCTGCCCCCGACCGGCGCCGTCCCGCAGGCCGTCGACGAGGTCGGCGACGCCGGCGGCACCCCCGGCGCCTCGCGGCGGCTCACCCGCCTCGAGAAGCGGGCGATCGCGACCAAGGGCAAGCTCTCGTCGCCCTGGGCCTCGTTCCTCGCGATCCTCATCGCGGTGCTGTGGACCATCCCGTCCGTCGGCCTGCTCGTCACGTCGTTCCGGCCCGAGCTCGACATCCGCCGCTCCGGCTGGTGGACCGTCTTCGCCGGGCTGTTCAACGGCGAGTCCGAGTTCACGCTCGACAACTACGACCAGGCGCTGTTCGGCTCGGGCGCGAACCT